>NZ_JBEZZF010000061.1:0-35330 GCF_040639055.1 Promicromonospora sp. NPDC023987
GAGCCGGAATACCGTGCTCGTGCGACAAGATGGGCGCCAGGAGCGAGCTCGGAAAATCCCAGTGCGACACGATCGCATCGATCGGCCCGGACCAGCAAGCGACCGAACTCGGCGGCCGAGCTCCACCGATCTGGCAGACACCGCTGGCCGGTACACCGGTACGCCGGCGTTCGGGCACGCACGGTCAGCTACCGGGTGGGGGCGGAACGCAGAGGTGCAGGGGTGGGGTGCAGAGACACATGCGCACCGAGCCCGCCGCTCAGGGCTCCTTCAGCGCCGAAATGACATAATGCACATTATCGGTTCGATACCACGCCGGGCGCTCAAGCAGCCGGGTCGTGCCAGGAACGTGTCAGGAATCGGCACCAACGATCCGCCACGCCGGGCAGAATCGCACTGATGACTTCCGAACTCACGATGCATCGCCTCGCACGCAAGCTTCGCACCGACCCCACGGTCCACCTCGGCGACGACGTCGAACCGGGCTGGCGTGACACGCTCGCCGCGTGGGCGCACTCGCACGGCCTGGAGATCACCGACCGTGACGCGACCCTCGCCATCACGACTCGTCCCGACCACGCGACTGGCGCCGCCTGGGTCCACTCACCCTACGCAGGTATAGAGCACCTAGCGCCCGTACTGCCGGACGACGTGCTCCTGACCCGCACGACCGGGACCATGCCGCAGCGCATCGCCGAGTACGTGACGGCCTGGGTCCTCACAGAGCGATGGCAGACAGCCCGCTACCTCGCCGACTCTGCGTCAGGCACCTGGGACCCGACCGACCCGCCGACCCCACCCGACCGCACCGGTGCCGTCGTCATCGGCACGGGCGCCATGGGTCGGGCTATCGCCCGGGCGCTGGCCTGCATCGGTCACCGCGTCACGGGCCTGAGCAGGAGCGGACGTCCCGACGACGCCTTCGACGCGGTACTTTCCCTCGTACCGGCCCACGGCACACCTGCACCGGACTCGACGGCGTTCGGCGGACCCGGCACCGACGTCCTCGTGCTCGCACTCCCCCACACCCCGCAGACCGACGGCCTGATCACCCCGGAACTCCTGCGGGCGTTCGACGGCGTGCACCTGATCAACATCGGACGCGGGTCGGCCCTCCGCACGGACACGCTGCTGACCGCCCTCGACACCGGCCGGGTACGGCACGCGACCCTCGACGTCACCGAGCAGGAGCCGCTGGGCCCGTCCTCTCCCCTGTGGCGTCGGGCCGACGTCACAGTCACGCCCCACATCTCCGGGCTCACGCTGCCGTCCGACGTCGTGGCGGCCCTTGAGGCGGCACTCGAACGGATCCAGGCCGGCGTCCGCCCGACGTCGGCGGCCGTACGCGAACAAGGCTACTGAACCGTGCCTGGATACCGGGTCCTGCCGGGCCGCGCCGGGCCACACCTAGCGGGTCATGCCGGACCGGGAGCCTCGTCCTGGCCCGGTGCGAACGGCCACTCCTCGAAGGCGGTGCAGCGACCGTCGTCGTCGAGCTCGAGGACCCACAGGTCACGCCAGCGATCGCCGGACGCGCCGTACTCGACACCGACCCGGACGACAGCCGTCGAACCGTCCACGGCGATGACCTCGGCGTCCATCGTGAAGGGCTCGTCCGGCCCGTCCCGCTCCGCGTCCCAGAACGCCGCGAGCGCCGGCAGTCCTTCGATGGGTGGTGCCCAGGGTGAGGTGCGGTAGGTGGCGTCGGGGGTGAAGAGCTGTGCGAGGTCGTCGGTGCCGGGTGTGCGCCAGAGCTGTTGGTAGGTGCTGACCCAGGCTTGGGCGGCCGTGCGGTGTGTCATGTGTCGAGGTTATTCAGCGGGGTGTGGTGCTGCGGGGCGGTCGACCTGTGCTGCGAGGTGCTGGGGTGCCTGGATGCAGTAGGAGTCGGTGAGCAGCTCGGTGAGCTCGTCCCAGTCGGTGTGCTCGTCGAGGACGATGCCGACGACGTTGGTGCCCCAGCTCGCCTTGAAGTAGTGGGGGCCGAGGTGCTGGAAGGCCTGGACCTCGTCGGGTTCGGCGCGGAAGGTGATCCGGATCAGGCCGTCCTCTCCCCCGAAGACGTGGCCGACTGTCGCGTCGCGGGTCTTCCAGGCGACGCCGGTCCAGGCGTCGTGCTCCTTGCACTCGGGGAGGGGTTCGAGGATGGCGGCGATCCGGTGGACGGTCTCGGTGGGGACGGGTGCTCGTTCGCTCACGTCGGGAGTCTTGCATCCGTCACTGACATGGTGTGGTCGGCATGTGTCGTCGTTGCGAGCCGGTGGGGCTCGTGGTTGCGTCGTTGGTATGAGCGAACCCGACGACAGGCCCCGTAATGTCTTCGTGCTGGGTATGACCGACCTGCAGCGTGAGGAGCTGGGCAGCATGCGGCGTGCCGCGCGCTACCGGTTCCGTTCGCTGCTCGATTACCACACGCTCGTCCGGGACACGGAGTACGACTTCGATGCGTTGCTGGACGAGGCGCGTGCCGAGCTTGCCGACTTCTCCGGGCCGATCGATGCGATCGTGTCGCACTGGGATTTTCCGAGCTCGCTCCTGGCGCCCATCTTGTCGCACGAGCACGGTATTCCGGCTCCGTCGGTGACGAGCATGCTCAAGTGCGAGCACAAGTACTGGAGCCGGCTGGAGCAGCAGCAGTCGGTCCCCGAGGTGGTGCCGGGGTTCGCCGCGTTCGACCCGTTCGCTGACGACGCCCTGGACCAGGTGCGGCTGCCCTTCCCCTTCTGGGTGAAGCCGGTGAAGTCGCACTCGTCGAACCTGGGGTTCGAGATCCACGACGAGCAGGAGTTCGAGTCGGCCCTGGAGGAGATCCGGGCGGAGATCACCGATGTCGGCGACGCGTTCAACCAGGTGCTGGACCGGGTGGACCTCCCGGAGAGTCTCCGTGGGGTGGACGGGAACACGTGCCTCGCGGAGGAGGTCATCACGGGGATCCAGGCGGCTCCGGAGGGTGTGGTCGCGCGGGGCAGGGTGAGCGTGCACGGCATCGTCGACATGCACAGGGACCCTTCGGGGCACAGCATCGACCACCTCGACTACCCTGCCGTGACCGTCCCGGCCGAGGTGCAGCGGCGGATGGTCGACACCGCGGAGCGGTTCATGCGTCACATCGGTTACGACGACGGGGCGTTCAACGTCGAGTACATGTGGAACCGAGAGGCCGACCTGTTGCGGCTCATCGAGGTGAACACGCGCATCTCCCAGTCCCATACCGAGCTCTTCCTGAAGGTGGACGGCACGTCCAACCATGAGGTGGCGATCGACGTCGCGCTGGGCGAGGCGCCGCGGATGCCGCGCAGGCAGGGCCGGTTCGCGGTCGCCGGCCAGTGGCACATCTTCCACGACGCCGACGCCGTCGTGCGTGGCGTTCCCGGCGAGGAGGACCTGGCGGCCCTGGAGCGCGCCGTCCCGGACACGAAGGTCACCCTGCAGGTGGCGCCCGGTGACCGGCTCTCCGACCTGCCGCACCAGGACAGCTACCGGTTCAAGCTGGGCAGCGTCTACCTGGGGGCCGACGACCACGACCAGCTCGCCGACCGGTTCCGCCAGGCGTTGGGCCTGTTGCCCTTCGAGCTCGATCCCGTCACCGATCCCGTCACCGAGGAGGCCGCTGGATGAGGACAGTCACCGACCTGCCGCACGAGGTCGAGACCGTCGAGAACGTGTTCATCCCGCTGCGGGACGGTCAGCACGTGGCCGCGCGGATGTGGGCTCCGGTCGACGCCGCGGCGCGTCCCGTTCCCGCGGTCGTGGAGTACATCCCCTACCGTAAACGGGACGCCACCCGCGGCCGCGACGCGTACAACCACCCCTACATCGCGGGGCACGGGTATGTCTGCGTGCGGGTGGACCTGCGGGGCAGCGGCGACTCGGACGGCGTGCTGGTGGACGAGTACCGCCCCCAGGAGCTCCATGACGCCGAGGACGTGATCGCGTGGCTCGCCGAGCAGCCGTGGTGCGACGGGAACGTCGGGATGATGGGCATCTCCTGGGGCGGCTTCAACAGCCTCCAGGTGGCCGCCGGCGCGTCACCAGCGCTCAAGGCGGTCATCAGCGCGTCGGCCACCGACGACCTGTACGTCGACAACATGCACTACATGGGCGGCTGCCTGCTCGGGGACAACCTGTCGGAGGCGACGGTGATGTTCGCGTTCAACAGCCTGCCGCCGGATCCCGCCGTCGTCGGCGACCGGTGGCGCGAGATGTGGCACGAACGCCTCGAGGGCAGCGGGCTGTGGCTCGACACCTGGTTGCAGCACCAACGTCGTGACGACTACTGGAAGCCGGCGTCTGTCTGCGAGGACTACTCCCGGGTGCGCTGCCCGGTGATGGCGGTCGGTGGCTGGGCCGACGGCTACACCAACGCCATCTTCCGGCTCCTGGAGCACCTCGACGTCCCCCGCAAGGGGCTGATCGGTCCCTGGGGGCACCGCTACCCGCACCTCGGCGTGCCGGGCCCCGCCGTCGGCTTCCTGCAGGAGGTGGTGCGCTGGTGGGACCACTGGCTCAAGGGGGTCGACACCGGCCTCCAGGACGAGCCGATGCTGCGCGCCTGGATGCAGGACAGCGTCCCGCCCAGCGCCTCCTACGAGGACCGGCCCGGCCGCTGGGTCGCCGAACCGAGCTGGCCGGCCCCCGGGGTCGAGGACCGGGAGTACCGGTTCACGCCCCACCACCTGTCACCGGCGGGCGGCGGCCAGGTGGCAACGGAGCACGGCGAGGCCGGCGGGCAGCAGGTGAGCCTGCGCTCCCCCCTCAGCGTCGGGATGTTCGCCGGCAAGTGGGCCTCCTACTCGGCCGTGCCGGACCTGCCGTACGACCAGCGCGAGGAGGACGGCGGCGCCCTCGTGTTCGAGACGGAGCCGCTCGCCGAACCCGTGGAGCTGCTCGGGCTGCCCCACGTCGCGCTCGAGGTCTCCGCCGACCGTCCGGTCGCACAGCTCGCGGTCCGGCTGTCCGACGTCGCCCCGAACGGGGAGGCGACCCGCGTGACGTACGGGGTGCTGAACCTGACGCACCGCGAAGGCAGCGAGGACCCACAGGCACTCGAGCCCGGCCGCACCTACCCGGTGACGGTCCAGCTCAACGGCATCGGCCAGACCGTGCCCGCCGGGCACCGGCTGCGGGTGTCGATCTCGACGTCGTACTGGCCGTTGATCTGGCCGGCTCCCGAACCGGCGACCGTGACGATCACGACCGGCGCCAGCGCCCTGCATCTGCCGGTGCGCCGCCCCCGCCCCGAGGACGAGCACCTGCGGCCCTTCGGGGCCCCGGAGGCCACCGAGGAGGACGCGACGACGGTGCTGGCAACCGGGGAGCACTCGTGGCGCGTCACGCGAGACCTGGCCACGGACGTCTCGACGCTGGAGATCGTCAACGACCAGGGCACCTTCCGGCTCGAGGACACCGGCACGGTCATCCACCGCGACACCCGCGAGTGGTACAGCTTCCGGTGGAACGACGTCACGTCCGTACGTGGTGAGACCCGTACGGTCCGCCGGTTGGAGAACGGTGACGACTGGCGCGTCGAGGTGGTCACCCGGACCGTCCTGACGTGCACGGCGACCGACTTCCTGGTCAACGCGCAGCTCGACGCGTACGAGCTGGACGACAGGCAGGGCGACCCGCGCGTCTACTCGCAGAACTGGCAGCGCCGGATCGCCAGGGATCTGGTCTAGACGAGGCCGAGCTCGCGGGCGCGGACGCCGGCCTGGAACCGTGACTCGGCGCCGAGGGCTGCCATCAGCTCGGCGACGCGGCGGCGGTAGGTGCGTACGCCGAGACCGAGGGTGCGGGCGGCCGCCTCGTCCTTGACGCCCTGGCCGAGCAGGTCCAGGACCTGGGGTGCGAGCTGACGGATCTCGGCGATCTGGGTGTCGTAGACGGACAGGTCGGTGGCCGAGCGCCAGGCGGCCTCGAACAGGGAGGTCACTCCCTGTACCGCTTCGGGCTGGGTGATGATGCTGAAGCTGCGGTGGCCGGCGCTGAGGTCGCCGGCCAGGATCACGAGCCGGCGGTCGAGCACTATCGTCTCGTTGATCTCTTCGCTGGTGATGCGGATCTGCGCGCCGTGTTGGTCCCGGGCTCTGGCCAGCGTCTGTGCCGCCACCGGGTCGAGGAGCATCCCGGACCGGTAGACCTTGCGGATGCGGGCGGTGCCGGGCCGCTGTCGGCGGTACAGCTCGGAGTGGTCTTCCGTCATCCGTGCGCCCGCCCACGTGAAGAGGTCGTTGGCGGCGCACGCGACGTCCGTGGCGGAGGCGAACAGGTGCATCGTCCGCTCGAACAGCTCGTGCTCGCCGTGCACGATCGTGACGGCCTCCCCGGTCTGCATGGTTCGAGTCTGCCCGGCACTGGGCCATCACGCCAGGCTCGGCAACAACCTGCCATCGTGGCCCGATCGGCGGCGCCCGACACGAGGCTGGACGTATGACGACGAACACCAGCACCACGACCAGCACCACGACCACCACCTCGAACCCAACCCCGGACGCCGCCGCCGCCGGCACCTGGCAGCTCGGCGACCGCACGGTCAACCGCATCGGCCTCGGCGCCATGCGGCTCATCGGCATGCCCTGGGACGCGACGCCCCGTGACCGCGACGGATCGATGGCGGTGCTGCGGCGCGCCGTCGAGCTCGGCGTGGACCACATCGACACCGCCGCCTTCTACTTCACGCCCGTGCGCTCGGCGAACGAGCTGATCAGCACCGCCCTGCAGCCCTACGGGGACGACCTGACGATCACCACCAAGGTCGGGCCGGCCCGGTCGCGGAACGGCGACTACGAGGAGATGGCCCGCCCCGATCAGCTCCGCGCCCAGGTCGAGGAGAACCTCCGTCAGCTCGGCCGCGACCACCTCGACGTCGTCAACCTGCGCTGGGGCACCCGGATGGCGGGCGAGGGGCGTGCACCCGAGTCGGTGGCCGAGCACTTCGGGGCGCTCGCGGAGCTGCGCGAGGCGGGCCTGATCCGCAACCTCGGCATCTCCAACGTCCTGTCGGAGCAGCTGACCGAGGCGATGGCCATCGCACCGGTGGTGTGCGTACAGAACCAGTACGGCCTGACCAGCAGGGAGGACGACGCCGTGCTCGCCCTGTGCGGTGAGCACGGGATCGCGTTCGTGCCGTTCTTCGCGGTCGGGGCCGCCGTGCCGGGCGCCTCACCGCGCGGCGGTGCCGACGAGACCGGCCAGGCCGAGGTCGCCGCCGTCGCCGCCGCGCACGGCGCCACCCCCGCACAGGTGCGGCTGGCCTGGACCCTGCACCGCGGCCCGCACGTCCTCGCGATCCCCGGGACGGGTAGCCCGGCGCACCTGGAGGAGAACGTCGCCGCCGGCGCGCTTCGCCTGACCGACGAGGAGCTCACGCTGCTCGACGGGATCGCGAGCAACAGCTGACCATGTAGCTGCTGCCAGAACCGCCCCGATCCTGGCAGCAGCTACATGGTCACCCCTGGGACGGCTACCGGTACTGCGCCACTATCGGGCAGTCCATCGGGTTGGCGTGACCGAGCCCGACACGGTTGAGGTAGTCGACGATGATGCCGTAGGACTCGAACAGCCCGGTCTCGGTGTACGGGATGTCCCGCTCGGCGCAGAAGTCCCGCACGATCGGGCGCACGTGGCGCAGGTTCACGCTGGGCATCCGCGGGAAGACGTGGTGCTCGACCTGGTAGTTCAGGCCGCCCATGGCCCACTCGACGAAGCGTCCGCCGCGGATGTTGCGCGAGGTGAGGACCTGACGGCGCAGGAAGTCGATCTTGAGGTCCTTCGGGAGCAGCGGCATGCCCTTGTGGTTCGGCGCGAAGGTGGCGCCCATGTACACCCCGAACACGGCGAGCTGCACGACCAGGAACGCGGCGCCGAGGGCGGGGCCGAGCGTGAGGAGGACGAGGGTCGGGAACCCGATGAGCCGGACGGCCAGGAGGGCGCTCTCCGCGCCGCGGTGCTTGACCTCGGGCATCGTCGCGAGGGTCTGCACGGAGTTGTAGTGGAGCACGGGGCCGAACAGCGCCAGCATCGGGAAGAACAGCCAGCCCTGGCGCCGGGTGACCCAGCCCAGGAACCCGGTACGCCCGACCTCCTCGCCCGGTACGAACACGAGCGCCCCGGTGGAGATGTCGCCGTCCTTGCCGATCACGTTGGGGTTGCCGTGGTGCCTGTTGTGCTTGCGGTTCCACCAGCCGATGCTGAGCCCGACCACCAGGTTGCCGATGATGCGCGCGAACCACTCGTTGCGCCGGCTGGACTGGAAGACCTGCATGTGCCCGCCGTCGTGGGCGAGGAAGGCGAACTGCGTCAGGACGACGCCGAACAGCGCGGCCACCGCGAGCTGCCACCAGGTGTCCCCCAGGGTGAACAGCAGGGTGAACGCGAGCGCCAGGCTCGCCGTGAGGACGACGGTGCGGCGGACGTACCAGCCGACGCGGCGGCCCATCAGGCCTGCGGCGTTGGCGCGTTCGACGAGCTCGAAGTAGTCGTTCGTCTGCTTGTTGCGGGCCGAGCGTGCCGGCCGGGCCGGGAGTGGCGGTGCGTCGGTCGTCGTCGTCATAGGCGTCAACCTAGGAAGCAGGTGGTGCTTCGCGCGTCACCCGCGGGAGCCAATCTCACCCCCTACGTGAGTAGTGGTTGGTCGGTGTCGGCGACGGGCAGGGTCGCGGTGAGCTCGAAGCCGCCGTCGCGGGTCCGGCCGGCGGTGACGCTGCCGCCGAGGGCGGCGGCGCGTTCGCGGATGCCGGCGAGGCCGAGCTGGGCGCCTGGTGTGGGTTCGTCGCTGCGCTCGGGGGGTGAGTTGCTGACGCTGACGCGGAGGTCGTGCCCGTCGTCGGTGATCGTGACGGTGACGGCGGACCCGGGGGCGTGCCGCAGGGCGTTGCTGAGGGCTTCCTGGACGACGCGGAAGCCGGTGAGCCCGACGGCGTCGGGCACCACGGCGTCGGTGCCCGCGTAGGCGATCTCGACGCCGGAGGCGCGGGTGGACTCGACGAGCTCGGTGACGTCGGAGAGGCTGGGCAGGGGTGCGGTGGGTGCGGTGTCGTGGCCGCGCAGGATGCCGAGCAGTCCTCGCATCTCGCCCAGTGCGCGGCGGGAGGAGGCGGCGATCTCCTCGAACTCCTGCTGGATCGCCTCGTCGAGGCCGGGCTGGCGGTAGCGGGCGGTGGAGGCCTGGACGGTGATGACGGACATGCTGTGCGCGACGACGTCGTGCAGCTCTCTGGCGATCCGGTTGCGTTCCTCGAGCTCGCGGCGGCGGCCGGCCTCGGCGGCGGTGAGTCGTTCCGCCTGCTCCATGCGGACCACGCTGAGGATCCACAACCGGATGATGACGCCGACCAGGGCGACGCCGCCGCTGAGGGAGACGAGGACGACGCCGTTGGCGACGGCGGTCTCGCGCGGGCCGTCGAGGAGGCCGGCGGGCACGAGGACGGTCAGCATCGCTCCGGCGGACCAGAGGGATGCCGCCCAGTACCACGCGTGCCGCAGGGCGAGCACGAACACGGTGAGGCAGTGCGCGAGCAGGACGGTGACCGGCCATGGCCAGGGCCAGTCGGGGGCGGCGTCGACGGTGACCACCATCAGCGCCAGGGCGCCGGCGATCGATGCGGGCAGGCCGGCCCAGGGCCAGCGCACCGCGAGGATGGCGGCGGCGCAGTGCACGAGGGTCCAGGCCATGGCGGCTGCCGGGTGGGTGCCGTAGCCGGACGCGGTCACCGGCCACCCGACGGCGACGAGCGCGACCGCGGCGATGGAGACCACGCTCCACATCCAGACGACCTCGCGCCGGGCGATCGAGACCGTGGGGACGTCCAGCCGGGTCAGGGAGCGCAGCACCCGGGGCAGCCTTCGCCAGCGGCGCTCGCTGTGACCGGGTGCGGCACCGGAGCGCGGTGCCGGCGGTGCGTCATGTGCGTGGTCCATTCTCTGCAGGTTATGCGGTCGGGCACGTGGGTCGCGTCACTCCTGAGGGCTAACCGGCGTGATACCTGGGTCCGGTCGGATAGTTTGGGCTCATGCCACCAGCCCCCGATGTCGCCGAGGACGCGATCCGGGTGCTGATCGTCGACGACCAGTCGATGATCCGGGCCGGTTTCGCGGCGCTCCTGGACGCGCACGAAGGAATCACGGTAGTCGGCACGGCCGACGACGGCGCGGGAATTTCCGACGTCGTACGCCGGACCCGGCCGGACGTCGTGCTGATGGACATCCGGATGCCGAAGGTCAACGGGCTGGACGCGGCGCGCACGATCATCGCCATGCCGGGCACACCGCCGAAGGTGATCATGCTGACGACGTTCGACGCGGACGAGTACGTGTTCACGGCGCTGCGGGTGGGCGCGAGCGGGTTCCTGCTGAAGGACTCGCCCGCCGAGGAGCTGACCCAGGCGGTCCGCGTGGTCGCGGCGGGCGAGGCGCTCCTGTCGCCCAAGATCACCCGGGCTCTCATCGCGGACTACGCGGACCGCCCGGCCGTGCCCGCGTCGCCCGACGCCACCCTGTCCGCGCTGACCGACCGTGAGCTCGACGTCATGAAGCTCGTCGCCGCCGGGCGGTCGAACGCCGAGATCGCCGCGGAGCTGCACCTCGCGGAGCAGACCGTCAAGACGCACGTCTCGCGCATCCTGAACAAGCTCGACCTGCGCGACCGCACGCAGCTGGTGGTCTGCGCCTATGAGTCCGGGCTGGTGCGGCCCGGGCGCTGACCGCCCGGCCCGCACCGCGACCTACCGACCTACTCCCCCACGTACTGCGCCAGGTGCTCCCCCGTCAGCGTGGAGCGTCCCGCCCGGGCCTGGGCCACCAGATCGGCGGGGGTGCCCTCGAAGACGACGGTGCCGCCGTCGTTGCCCGCCCCGGGACCGAGGTCGACGATCCAGTCCGCGTGTGCCATGACCGCCTGGTGATGCTCGATCACGATGACCGACTTACCCGAGTCGACCAGGCGGTCCAGGAGGCCGAGCAGGTTCTCGACGTCGGCGAGGTGCAGGCCGGTCGTCGGCTCGTCCAGCACGTACACGCCGCCGTCGCGCGCCATCTCGACGGCGAGCTTGAGCCGCTGCCGCTCGCCCCCCGACAGGGTCGTCAGCGGCTGCCCGATGCCGAGGTAGCCCAGCCCGACGTCGGCCAGCCGGCGCAGGATCTTGTGCGCTGCGGGGACCGGTGCGGGGCCGTCCTTGGCGAAGAACGCCTCGGCCTCCGCCACCGGCATCGCGAGCACCTCGCTGATGTCCTTCGAGTCCACCGAGCCGTCCCCCGCGCCGGAGCCCGAGCCGCCCAGCGTGTACACGAGCGCCGAGGCGTCGAACCGTTTGCCGCCGCAGTCCTCGCACGTGGTCGAGACGGTGTCCATGAACCCGAGCTCCGTGTAGATGACGCCGGCGCCCTTGCACGTGGGGCACGCGCCCTCCGAGTTGGCGCTGAACAGCGCCGGCTTGACCCCGTTGGCCTTCGCGAACGCCTTGCGGATCGGGTCCAGCAGTCCCGTGTACGTCGCGGGGTTGGACCGGCGCGACCCCTTGATGGCGCCCTGGTCGACGGTCACGACGCCCGCGCCGTCCGGGAGCGAGCCGTGGATGAGGGAGCTCTTGCCCGAGCCGGCCACCCCGGTGACGACGGTCAGCACCCCCAGCGGCACGTCGACGTCGACGTACCGCAGGTTGTGCGTGCTCGCCCCGCGGATCTCCAGCGCGCCCGAGGCCGCCCGCACCGTGTCCTTGAGCCGCGCCCGGTACCCGAGGTGGCGTCCGGTCAGGGTGTCGCTGGTGCGCAGGTCCTCGACGGTGCCCTCGAACTGCACGGTGCCGCCGGCGGACCCCGCGCCGGGACCCAGGTCGACCACATGGTCGGCGATGGCGATCGCCTCCGGCTTGTGCTCGACGACGAGCACGGTGTTGCCCTTGTCCCGCAGCTCGACCAGCAGGTTGTTCATCCGCTGGATGTCGTGCGGGTGCAGACCGATGGTCGGCTCGTCGAAGACGTAGGTGACGTCCGTCAGCGCCGAGCCCAGGTGCCTGATCAGCTTGGTGCGCTGCGCCTCTCCCCCGGACAGCGTGCCCGACGGCCGGTCCAGCGACAGGTAACCCAGACCGATCTCCACGAACTTGTCCAGCTGGTGGCGCAGGTTCGTCAGCAGCGGCCCCGCCGACGCCGCGGCGTCGGTCCCGGACAGGTCACGGACCCAGACCGCCAGGTCCCGGATCTCCATGGCGCACGCGTCGGCGATGCTCACACCGTCGATCCTGGCCGACCGCGCCGCCTCGGCCAGCCGGGTCCCGGCACACTCCGGGCAGGTCACGAACGTGACCGCCTGCTCGACGAACGCCCGGATGTGCGGCTGGAGCGAGTCGACGTCCTTGCTGAGCATCGACTTGCGCACCTTCGGGACCAGGCCCTCGTAGGTGATGTTGATGCCCTTGGCCGTGATCTTCGTGGGCTCCTTGTGGAGGAAGTCCGCCCGCTCCGTCTCGCTGTACTCACGGATCGGCTTGTCCGGGTCCAGGAACCCCGACTCGCTGTAGCTGCCCACCATCCAGCCGCCGGGGGTGTACCCGGGAATCTTGATCGCGCCGTCGTTGAGCGACAGCGAGTCGTCGAAGAACTGGCTCAGGTCGAGGTCGGAGACCTGACCGCGCCCCTCGCACCGCGGGCACATCCCACCGTGGTAGACCTGCTCGCGGACGATCGTCTTCTCGCCCGTCGCCGACGTCATCACGCCGCTCGCCCTGCGCGCCGGCACGTTGAACGAGAACGCGATCGGCGGCCCGATCTGCGGCTGCGCGAGACGGCTGAACAGGATGCGCAGCAGCGCGTTGGTGTCCGTCACCGTGCCGAGCGTCGAGCGGGGGTTGGCACCCAGGCGCTCCTGATCGACGACGATCGCCGTGGTCAGCCCGTCCAGCCGGTCCACCTCGGGCCGGTCCAGCGACGGCATGAAACCCTGCACGAACGCGCTGTACGTCTCGTTGATCATCCGCTGCGACTCCGCGGCGACCGTCGCGAACACCAGCGAGCTCTTGCCCGACCCCGAGACCCCCGTGAACACCGTGAGCCGGCGCTTGGGGATCTCGAGACTGATGTCCTTGAGGTTGTTCTCCCGCGCACCCTGCACGCGGATCAGATCATGGCTGTCCGCCGGGTGCTGCGACGCCGAGGCGTCCTCCTCCGGCGGGATGCTCGCGGTCAGGCCAGGGATGCACATGGCCGGATCAGAGCTGCTTGATGCGGACGGTGTTGCCCGCGGGGTCGCGGAACGCGCAGTCCCGGAACCCGTAGGGCTGGTCGACCGGCTCCTGCATGACCTCGGCGCCGCTGGCCTGGACCCGCTCGAAGGTCGCGTCGAGGTCCTTGCTGCCGAGGATGACCGCGCAGTAGGTGCCCTTGGCCATCATCTCCGCGACGGTCTGCCGCTCGGCGTCGGTCACCCCGGGGTCGGCGGCGGGCGGAGTCAGGACGATCGAGGTGTCGGGCTGGCCGGCGGGACCGACGGTGATCCAGCGCATGGTGCCCTGCCCCACGTCCAGGAAGACCTCGAAGCCGAGGGCGTCACGGTAGAACGCGAGCGAGGCCTCGGGGTCGGTGTGCGGGAGGAACGTCTGGTGGATGGTGATGCCGGTGTCTGTACTCATGGCAGTCACGCTAGATCCCGCCCGGGGGTGTGCGCTTCTCGATTCCTGACCGGCCTGGGGTGGTTCTGACCGGCCGCGTGACCTGTTTGGCGATACAGGCCGGCAGCCCGGCGGTGTCGATCGCCTCGGCCGCCACCAGCGGGTCGTCGCGGTAGACGCTCGGCGGGACGCCGACCAGCTCCGTGAAGCGGGTGCTGAACGTGCCCAGCGACGAGCAGCCGACGGCGAAGCAGACCTCCGTGACGCTGAGGTCACCGCGCCGCAGCAGCATCATGGCGCGCTCGATGCGCCGCGTCATGAGGTAGCTGTACGGGGACTCGCCGTACGCGGCCTTGAACTGGCGCGACAGGTGCCCCGCCGACATGTGCACCCCGGCCGCGAGCGCCGCGACGTCGAGCGGCTGGGTGTACTCGCGGTCCATGCGGTCGCGTACGCGGCGCAGGAGGGCCAGGTCGCGGAGGTGGTCGTGGTCGGCGGCTGTGCTCGTCACGTAGGTGATGGTGCCACGCGGTGGTGGCCTGTGGCGCCGGAAGTGTGGGGGTGAGGTGTTCGGTGCTCCGACCTGGCAGGACTCACGTGCTCGAGCGGGAACAAACGTGACCGTTTCCTCCGTTCAACGGGGTGGAATGAGTATCTGTCCGACGTCGCGTGCCGGGGCTGGCGCCCTGTGCCCGTCGTCGTGGCTCGTTCCGGTCCGTGTGCCGGGTTCAGCGTCCTTCCAGGTTGTTCCCGGCAGTTCTGGATCGGCTCGCGCGATGCTGCTCACCCGGCCCCCTACGAATGGAGGACCATGTGACCACACCCGCACTACGACCCGGTACCGTCGGTGGCGCCGCTGTGCCCGACGATGTGCCTGATGCGTCCGGCGCGCCTGATGGTGTGCCCGACCGTGTACCCGACGGAGTACCCGACCGTGTGCCCGGGGTGCACGATGCGGCTCCCGGTCCGTTGATGATCGTGGTGGGCGGTGTGCCGGGGGCGGGCAAGAGCACTCTGCTGGCCAGGATCGCCGACGACGTCCCTGGTGGCCTGGTCCTCGACCCGGACCGGCATCGGCGTCGGATCGCGAGGCGGGTGCCGTCCTGGGTGCCGTACAGCACCTACCGGTGGGCGGTGCACACGCTGCATGCCCTCGTGACGGTGTGGCACATCCTGCGGGGGCCGCGGTCGGACGTGCCGCTCCTGGTGCATGACACGGCTACCCGGGGGCGTCGGCGGGAGGCCCTGGGGCTGCTGGCGCGGTTGCGGGGCTGGGACCCGGTGCTGGTGGCGGTCGACGTGTCGCTGGCCGAGGCGCTCGACGGGCAGCTGGACCGGGGCCGGGTGGTGCGCCCGGAGCAGTTCGTGCGGCACTGGTCGCGGTGGACGGCGCAGCGGCCGGCCTTCGCCGTGGCGGACGGTGGTCCGCGTGGGCCGTGGTCTGGTGTGTACCTGATGGCGCGGTGTGACGCGTTCCGGCAGGTGCGGGAGCTGGCCAGGCGGCGGGTGGCGGCGCTGGTGTAGGTCGCGCCCGGGTGCGGGTCGCGCCTACCTGCGCCGGCCGGTCAGGGCAGGTAGGCCTGCTCGACGACGGTGCGGGCTGTCGCGGACAGGGCGCTGCGGTCCTGTGCTGCCCGGTCTACGAGGGTCGTGTACGCCGTCTCCATGTCGATGCCGAGCCGGTGGGCCAGCACTCCCTTGGCCTGCTCGACGATCACCCGGCCCGCGAGGGCTCGTTCGAGACGGTCGGCGACGTCGTGCTGCTCCAGGCGTTCGGGCTGGAGCAGCACGAGGGCCGCCATGTCCGCGAAGGACCGGGCGGCGGCGGTCTCCAGGGTGTCGTCGGCGCGCTCGTCGTGGCGGAACAGGTTGATGCCGCCCAGCACGCCGTCGCGCCAGCTCACGGGGTAGGCGTGCACGGCGGTGAACCCCGCTCGGAGGATCGCGGGGCCGACCGTCGGCCAGCGGTGCAGGATCGTGTCGGCGCCGACTGCCGCGACGGTCTCGCCGGTGGTGAGCAGGTCGACGCACGGTCCCTCGCGCTCCTGGGCCTGGTAGAGCTCGAGCTCGACGGCTGCGTGCGAGGTCGCGCTCAGGAGCTCCGGGGCGCCGTTCGGGGCGCGGACCAGGAGTCCGGCCGCGGAGGAACCGGTGAACCGGGCACTGTCGCGCACGATGCGGTAGAGCAGATCCGTCACGTCGTGGTCACGCAGCAGCGCGGACGTGGTCAGCGCGAGCGCGTCGGCGGGGGTGCGCGGTGTCATGGCTCCTCGGTTCGTGGGTGCTGTTCGGAGACGGTGCCGTCATGGTCGTTCTCGGCGCCGTCGGAGGAGAAGATCAGGCGGCGCGCGAGGACGTCGTCGACGACGGACTCCAAGGTCGAGGCGCGGGCGAAGGCGTGTGCGCGCAGGACGGCCAGGGCGTCGGTGGGCGCGATCCCGAGCTGCGCGACGACGACCCCGGTGGCCTGGTGCACGAGTGCTTGCTGCGGCCAGGCCGGCTGGGAGCTGATGTCTGTGGTGGCGGGGTCGCCGAGGAGGGCGGCGCCTGCCGCGTCGGCGAGGAACTCCGCCTCATCGAGCGGTCGCGCCAGGTGGTCGCCGCTGAGGTACAGGGTCAGGACGCCGACGACGCGGCCGCTGGGCCGCATCGGCACGGCGTACACGGTCAGCGGTCCGTCGACGGCGGAGGCCATGGTGGCGAACATCGGGAACGAGGCGGCATCCGTGTCGTCGCCGTCGAGGTGGGCGACGACGGTACGGCCCTCGGCGAACGCGAGCGCCGCGGGGCCTTCCCCGAGCACGACCTGCAGGTCCTCGAGCCGGCTGATCACGGGCCCCGCGGACCCCGCGGACTCGGCGGTGCGGACCGTCAGGCGTTCGGCGGCCGCGGTGAGGGTGAGCATGCCCGCGTCCGCACCCAGGATCTCGGTGCACGCGTCGCACAGCCGGGCCGCCAGGGGGCCGGGTTCCTGGTCGGTCGTGCGGCCCCGGGCCAGCGTGCGCGCGAGCAGCGCCAGGATCTCGGAACTGTCCATGCTGTCGATGTCCTCCTTGCCCGCAAGTGTTCCATCGGCGGGCTCCGTTCGCGCCTGCGCCCGGCTCGCCGCCCGCGTTCGGCTCACCGCCAGCCGAGTGCCGGCGCCACGTGCCGCAGGACGTTCTCGATGACGTGCGCGTTGTAGTCGACGCCGAGCTGGTTGGGCACGGTCAGCAGCAGCGTGTCCGCGGCCTGCACCGCCTCGTCCGCGCGCAGGTCCTCGACGAGCGCGTCGGGCTCGCCCGCGTACGTCTTGCCGAACCGGGCGGGGCCGGTGTCGAGGCGCCCCACCTGGTCCTCGCTGTGGACCTCCATGCCGAAGTACTGCCGGTCGCGCTGGTCGGTGATCGGGAAGATGCTGCGGCTGACGGAGACCCGCGGCTCGTAGTCGTGCCCAGCCTCGGCCCAGGCGTCGCGGAACCGCTGGATCTGCTCGGTCTGCAGCCGGTGGAACGGCACCCCCGTGTCCTCGGTCAGGAGCGTGGACGACATCAGGTGCATCCCCTGGGCGGCGGTCCACTCGGCGGTGGCCCGGGAGCCCGCACCCCACCAGACCCGCCGGCGCAGCCCCTCGGAGTGCGGCTCGATCCGCAGCAGCCCGGGCGGGTTGGGGAACATGGGGCGCGGGCTCGGCTCGGCGAACCCCTCGCCGTCGAGCACCTCCAGGAACCGGGCGGTGTGCTCGCGGGCCAGGTCGGCGCCGCCGGCGTCCGTGGGCGCGGGTTCGTGGCCGAAGTGGCGGTAGCCCTCGACGACCTGCTCCGGTGACCCGCGGCTTATGCCGAGCTGGAGCCGTCCGCCCGAGATCAGGTCCGCAGCCCCGGCGTCCTCGGCCATGTACAGGGGATTCTCGTACCTCATATCGATCACGCCCGTGCCGATCTCGATGCGGCTGGTGCGCGCCCCGACCGCCGCGAGCAGCGGGAACGGCGAGGCGAGCTGGCGCGCGAAGTGGTGCACGCGGAAGTAGGCGCCGTCAGCACCCAGCTCTTCCGCCGCCACGGCCAGGTCGATCGACTGCAGCAGGGCGTCCGACGCCGAGCGTGTGCCCGACTGCGGATGCGGCGTCCAGTGACCGAACGACAGGAACCCGATGCTCTTCATGCTGACCCCAACCCTCCCGGTGCGCGTGCCCCGTCCGGGACCGCAGGAACGTTCCCGAACCGTTATCACTACCCGGGCATCGTTTCCGCGTCGCCGAGCGTCTCTATCAGTGTGAGCAACAGTGTGAACAACGAGAACGCCTTCCGCCCCAACAGCTACACCCAGCAGGAGCCCGTCCGCTGGTGGATCCCGCTCGTGGCCTCCACCGGTGCGCTGCTCGTCCTGGTCCTCGGCACCGCCGCGATCGTCAGCAGCCTGGTGAACTCCACCATCAGCGGGATCGGCTGACGGCTGACGGTCCGCCTCACGCCTGCTTGCGTACCGCGTCCGCCACCGCCTCGGCGACCCGGTGGTCGAACACCCCCGGGATGATGTACGCGCTGTTCAGCTCGTCCGGCCCCACGACGTCCGCGATCGCGACCGCGGACACCCGCAGCAGCTCCGTGGTGATGTCCTTGGCGCCCGTGTCCAGCAGCCCCCGGAACAGGCCAGGGAAAGCGAGGACGTTGTTGATCTGGTTCGGGTAGTCGCTGCGCCCGGTGGCCACGACCGCAGCCGTCTCGGCCGCCTCCAGCGGGTCCACCTCGGGCGTCGGGTTCGCCAGGGCGAACACCACCGCACGGTCGGCCATCTGCGCCACGTCCGCACCCGACAGGATGCCCGCCGCCGAGACGCCGATGAACACGTCGGCTCCCTTGAGCCCCTCCTGGAGCGTGCCCGCGAACCCGTCCACGTTCGTGTTGTCCACGATCCAGCGCCGGTGCGGGTCGTCGGTCACCACCCCCGGGTGCAGGGCCCCGTCACGCCCGAACGCCACGATGTGCCGTGCGCCCTGCGCCTTGAGCAGCCGGATGATCGCGTTCCCCGCCGCCCCCACGCCGGACACCACGATCCGCACGTCCGCCAGCTCCTTCTCGACCACCTTGAGCGCGTTGACCAGGGCGGCCAGCACCACGATCGCCGTACCGTGCTGGTCGTCGTGGAACACGGGGATGTCGAGCTCCGCACGCAACCGCGCCTCGATCTCGAAACAGCGCGGCGCCGCGATGTCCTCCAGGTTCACACCCCCGTAGACGGGCGCGATCGCCTTGACGATCCGCACGATCTCGTCCGTGTCGGTCGTGTCGAGGCACACCGGCCAGGCGTCCACCCCGCCGAACTCCTTGAACAGCGCCGCCTTGCCCTCCATGACGGGCAGTGCCGCAGCCGGGCCGATGTCACCGAGGCCCAGCACCGCGGTGCCGTCCGTGACCACGGCCACCGTGTTCCGCTTGATCGTCAGACGACGCGCGTCCTCCGGGTTGTCCGCGATCGCCAGGCACACCCGAGCCACACCCGGCGTGTACGCGCGCGACAGGTCCCGGCGCGTCTTGAGCGGCACCTTGTTCGTGACCTCGATCTTGCCACCCAGGTGCATCAGGAACGTCGAGTCGCTCGACTTGAGCACCTCGGCACCCTCGATCGCGTTCACCGCCGCCACGACCCGCTCACCGTGCTCCGCGTCGATCGTGTCGCACGTGACGTCCACGACCAGACCGTGCGACGTCGAGTGCGCGATGTCCACCCCCATCACCGCACCACCGGCGTCGGCTACCGCGGCTACCACCGTGCTCGTGGCGCGCTGCGAAGCGGCCACCTCCACGCGCAGGGTGATCGTGTAGCTCGGGCTGGGCAACGACATCGCGGTCTCCTCGGTCACGGGCGCGGGAATCCGCGCACGAGGAGATTCCTACCGCCGCAGCGTGACGTGCGCCACACGGGCCCGCGATGCGGACGCAGGGGCCGCCCGGTCCGGGAAAATAGCGCCGTGCACATCGTCATCGACTCCCCCGCCCACGACGACGTCCGCCGGCTCCTCGACGAGCACCTCACCGACATGTACGCCACCTCACCGGCCGAGAGCGTGCACGCCCTGGACCACTCGGCGCTGCTCGCCCCCACGCTCACGTTCTGGACCGCCCGGGACGACGACGGCGCACTGGCCGGTTGCGGCGCACTGAGCGAGCTCGACGTCCCCGGCGACCCGTCGGACGGCCGACCCTGCGCCCGGCCCCGCCACGGCGAGATCAAGTCCATGCGCACCGCCACGCACACCCGGGGCCGGGGCGTCGCCTCAGCACTGCTCGAAGCGATCCTGATCGAGGCCCGACGGCGCCGGTACACCCGGGTCAGCCTGGAGACCGGATCACAGGACTTCTTCGCCCCCGCACGCCGGCTGTACGCCAGGCACGGGTTCACCGAGTGCGGGCCGTTCGGAAGCTACACCTCAGACCCCCACAGCGTCTTCATGACCCTGGAGCTGCCCGAGCACTCAGCTACCGCAGGCGGCCCCGCACGCCCCTGATGCGACCCTCGTCCAGCCCCGCATACCGCAGGTAGGCCACCGGATCCAGGTCCGCCAGCCACTCCAGGAGCGCCGCACGGCGCTCGCGGACGCGCGCGTCGAGCTGCTGGGCCGTCCAGGTCTCCCCGGGGTGCTGGACCCAGGCACCCTGCTCGACGTCGTAGGCGACGCCGCCACCGCGGTGGGTCGTGCCGCGGAAGGCCTGCACGTAGTCCTCGGCGATCGCCCCGTGCTCGACCCCGGTCAGGGACAGCAGCATCGCGGTGACCATCCCGGTCCGGTCACGGCCGGCGGCGCAGTGCACCAGGACGGGGCCGGTCGCGTCCGCTATCGCCCCGAAGACGCCGCCGAGCAGGTGCGGATACATCGCGACGTTGGGCGCGTAGGAGCGCGGATGATCGAGCCACGGCCCGCAGGTCTCCAGGAAGTGCGGGTCGCCGGGATCCTCTGTGGGCGTGCTGCGGGTGACGATCTCACCCGGCCGGACGCCGTCCGGCATGCGGTCGCGGGCCTGCTTGACCTCGGCGGGGTTGCGCAGGTCGACGACGGTGGTGAGCCCGGCGTCGACCGCCTCGGCCCAGCCTGTGGACGTCATCGTCTCGGGGGCACCCGAGCGCCAGACCCGCCCCGGCGCGGTGGTGCCGCCGTCCTCGAGCGGGAGGCCGCCCAGGTCGTGGAGGTTGACGGCGCCGTCCCAGGCCCGGAGGTTCACCGGAGTGCTCATGGGCGGCATCGTGGTTCGGGGCCGGGAGCAGGTCAACGGGGAGAACTGCCCCTGGACACCGAGCGAGGTCAAGGACTGCCCGGATGCCGTTGCGTATAAGCAACAAAGTTCAGCAAGATATGCCAAACAAGATCGGTTCTGGAAGCCTTGGAGCGCTCATTTCCAGCCCTCGAGGAGTCCCAGATGGCCGTTCCGACCATGTCCGCTACGCACCAGCAGGCCGTCGCCACGCTGCTCAGCCCGCCCCGCCTTGCTCCGTACCTCAAAGCGTCGGGCGGCAACGTGCGCGCCGCGCTCACGCTCTACCAGTGGAACGTGGAGATGTCCTCTGCGGTCTACAAGATGCTGCACCTCGTGGAGGTCTTCCTTCGAAACTCCATCGATGCACGTCTGCGCGTCTGGAATGCGACTCAGGTCGATCCGAGGACTGGGCGACCCCACGGACCCGACTGGCTTCTCGATCCATCGCGCCTGATCGAACGGATAGTGCGCCGGGAGGAGATCGACAAGGCAACCAGGCGCGCAAAGCTCGCGGTGAAGGACTCCGGCAGCCGGCTGCGCTCAGTCACGCACGACGACGTGCTCGCCCAGCTGATGTTCGGCACGTGGCGCTTCCTGCTGCCAGGCAAGGATTCTGGGCGACAGCTGCTGTGGCGGGACGCGATCTCCGAGGCCTTCCCCGGGCTGCGGCGCCCCGTGCACGATCTGGTTCGTGACGTCGATCGACTGCACCGTCTCCGCAACCGAGTGGCACACCTCGAGCCGTTGCTCGTCGTCGGAGTCGTCATGCTCCAGCTGAAGGCGGCTCGCCGCGTGCTGCGGGAGATCGAACCGGCTGCGGAGATGTGGCTGGTCTCGCACCAGCACGTCTCAAGCGTGGCCGCCCAGCGGCCCGAACCAAGTCCAGAAATGCCTAACGGCCCCCTCAGTGAAAACTGAAAGGGCCGCGGCCGAACTATTAACCGGGAGACCTGCCCCGGCTTTCGTGGACCAGCCTAGACCACTTGCAGCACCAGTGCCACCGCTATCCGTCACCCCCGCCGGGGCACCGGTACCCGGTCCAGGTCGGCCGCCACGGTGAGGTCGCCGTCGAACACGGTGCGCGCCTCCTTCTCGAACTCCGCCGGGTCGGTGTACCGCTGCGAGAAGTGGGTCAGCACAAGGCTGCGCACGCCGCTCTGCGCGGCCACGGTCGCCGCCTGCAGGGCGGTCAGGTGCCCGTGGTCGCGCGCGAGGTCCCGGTCGCGGTCCAGGAACGTCGACTCGATGACGAGCAGGTCGACGCCGTCGGCCAGGCCCCACACCGCGTCGCACATGCGGGTGTCCATGACGAACGCGAACGACTGCCCCGGGCGGGGGTCGCTGACGTCCTCGACCCGGACCGTGCCGTGCGGGGTCCGCAGCATGCCGTCTCGGACCAGCCGGCCGACGTCGGGCCCGCTGATGCCCGCCGCCGCCAGCCGGGCCGGGTCCATGCGCCGGCCGTCCGGCTCGTCGAGCCGGTACCCGTACGCCTCGAGGGAGTGGTCCAGCCGGGCCGCGCGCAGGGCCGCCGGACCGTGCAGCTCGCCGGGTACGCGTGGCACGACGCCGTCGCGCGACAGGCCTTGCAGCGCCAGACGCTCCTGGTGGTAGTAGGCGGTCGAGTCGCACAGCGCCTCGACCCACCGGCGGCCGGAGGCCGGGAACGTCACCGGCACGGTGTGCGGAACTCCGTCGAGGCTGATCCGCTGCACCACGCCGGCCAGGCCGAGGCTGTGGTCGCCGTGCAGGTGCGTGATCGCGATGCGGGTCAGGGCCGTCGCGGAGATCCCTGCGTGCAGCATCTGGCGCTGGGTTCCCTCGCCGGGGTCGAACAGGATGACCTCGTCGTCCCAGAACAGCGCGTAGCCGTTGTGGTTGCGGGTCCGCGTGGGTACCTGGCTGGCAGTGCCGAGGGCAACGAGCTCACGGCTCGAGACGCGGTGGTTTGCGGGGCGCTGGAACACGTTGGCATTGTGTCCTGAAGCCCCCGGAACCGGCACGAGGAAAACCGGTGCGGCGGGTATGACGTGCCATTTTCAAAAGTTCACCCGCACCCGGGCAGGACGTTCAGCGGGTCGCAACCGTACTGCGCCTGCACGAGCACCAGAACGGCCCAGCCGAAGGCCAGCAGCATCGCTCCGCCGACAAGGATGTTCAGGACGGGGTAGGTTCCATCCTGTAGCACCGGCGCTAGTGCAAGGGCTGCTCCTGCCAGCAGGCAACCCAGTGTCACAATCGTGATGGGGCTGGTCAGAGCATCGGAAGCGGATAGCTCAAGCCATCCCAACCGGTCCCCCAGGACCACCAGCGCCACGTACGGCAGAGCGAACCCGAGCGCCGCGATGGCGCGCCAGTCCATGATCGAGAGCTTCGACAGCACCATGACCTCCCCTTTTGACTCACCCCAGACGGTGGCCAAACCACCACGACAAGTGTTAATAATCGGGGGGCGGTCCGCTAGTTCCGGTAGTGATTTTCACAGAATCCGACATATTCGTACCATCTCCACTTTCAGGACTCCCGCGCTGATGGCACCCTGTGGCGCGTCGTAGCGCCACCGGCGGCACGGCTGTCGAGAAAGGACGCGCATGGCGAGGCACGAACGCGTAGGTAAGCCCGCGTACGCAGCGGTGTCGACGCGAATCACCGGCATCCAGGTGGCCCGCGCGCGCCTGCGGGAGATCGCCGTCGTCCGGGTCGACGAGCGGGGCGGCGTCGTCGACGAATGGTCAGCGGTGCTGCACCCGGACGGCGCCTGGATAGCGCTCGCCGACGTCGCGGCGACCCTCCGTCAGCGGCTGTCCCAGATGGCGATCGTGACGCACAACGGCCGGCTCGGCATCGAGGTGCTGCGGGCAGAGCTGGCCCACCTCGGGTGGCAGCTGCCCGCCTTCGCGCAGCTGACGACCATCGACGCGAGCTACCACTACCTGCCGAACCTGGTGCACCGCCGGCTGTCGGACTGCTGCACCGCCGCAGGGGTCCCGTTCGAGGGCGGCGGCATCCCGCCGAACTCCAGCCCGGTGAACGAAGCACGCGCCGTGGCCGGTCTGCTGTCCCGGTTCGTGCAGAGCGTCGGCGGGGTGCCCGACCTGGCCGAGCTGCTGCAGGTCACCTTGCGGGCGTGGGTCTACCCCTGGCCCGAGGCGCCCAGCCGGGTCGCAGACGCCCCGCGCCCCTGGCCGGGCCGCCGCGGTCCGGGCATCCTCACGACGCTCGCCGGACAGCCGCTCGCCGACGCGATCGCCGCCGTCGCTGACGTGCACACCCACGGGTACCTGGCGCTCATCGCCGAGACGCTGCACGACGGGCGGCTGACGCCCCAGACCGCGGCCGGGCTCGCCGACGCCGAGCCGCTCTACCGGCTCACGCCCGAGGCGGCGTCCGACATCCGCAGACGGTTCTTCGACGCCCTGGTGCACCAGGCGATCGAGGCCGACCGCTATCACCTGGAGGCGCGCCAGGAGCTGTGGCGCGTCGCCGACACGCTCGGCTGCCCACGCGACGCCGTGATCGAGCCGATCGTCGAGGCGACGCCGGTCGAGTTCCCCAAGCTGGACGACGAGACGGGGACCAAGAAGCCGACCGACGGTCGCAGCGTCGCGACCCCCGCCCAGATGCGCGCCTGGGCCATCGCCAACGGGTTCGACGTCGAGGGCTACATCCGGCTGCCCTGGTCGATCGTGCGGGCCTTCGAGGAGGCGCACGCGGAGCCCGTCGACCGGACCGCGCGACCGGTCGAACGCGACCAGCCGGCTCCCGGCCGGGCCCTGCACGACCAGAGCGTGCCCACGGCGCCTCGGGCGGCTCAGGACCCCGGCCTCCGGCCGGACCCCCGGCCGCGCGAAGCGGGCACGCAGCCCGTCCTGCGGCCGGCGCACCGCCGGGACCGCGAGCCGGACCCGGACGACGGCGTCCCGCAGCTCGAGTTCGACCGGCTGGAGACCCCGCCCATCGGCAACCCGCTGGTCTGACGGGCGGCGGTCACGGCGTCAGGCGTCAGGCGTCAGGCGTCAGGGAAACCCTTCGGGTTCTTGGACTGCCAGCGCCAGGTGTCCGCGCACATGTCGTCGATCGTCTTCGTCGCCCGCCAGCCCAGCTCGGTGTTGGCACGGGTCGGGTCGGCCCAGAACGCGGGCAGGTCGCCGGCCCGGCGCGGGCCGAACTCGTACGGCAGCTCACGGCCGACCGCCCGCTCGAACGCCTTCAGCAGCTCCAGCACCGACGTGCCCGTGCCGGTGCCCAGGTTGAACGCCCGCGCGGGCTCGGCCATGTCGTCCAGGTGCTCCAGCGCCGCCACGTGCCCCGCCGCCAGGTCCGTGACGTGCAGGTAGTCCCGCTCGGCCGTGCCGTCCGCCGTCGCGTAGTCGTTCCCGAACACGGTCAGCCTGTCGCGGCGCCCCACGGCAACCTGCGCGATGAACGGCATGAGGTTGTTCGGGATGCCCTGCGGGTCCTCGCCGATGTCACCGCTCTCGTGCGCGCCGACCGGGTTGAAGTACCGCAGCAGCGCCACCTTCCACCCCTCGGAGATCTGCGCGACGTCCGACAGGACCCGCTCGATCATCACCTTGGTCTGCCCGTACGGCGAGGACGAGGACAGGTGCTCGTAGTCCTCCCGGTACGGCACGGGAGCCTTCTCGCCGTACACCGTGGCCGACGACGAGAACACCAGCTTGGTCACCCCGTACTTCTGCATCGACGTCGCCAGCGCGAACGTGGAGTCGAGGTTGTTGCGGTAGTACTCCAGCGGCTTGGTCACCGACTCCCCCACGGCCTTGAACCCGGCGAAGTGGATCACGGCGTCGATCTGCTCGTGCGCGAAGAGTGCCTCGGTCTTGTCGACGTCGGTCAGGTCGAACGCATGGATCGGGATCGCCCGGCCGGCGAGCGCCTCGAGGCGGCCCTGCACCGAGGGCTTCGAGTTGGAGAAGTCGTCGACCACCACGACGTCGTGACCAGCGGCAACAAGGGCAAGGACGGTGTGTGAGCCGATGTAGCCGGCACCACCGGAGACGAGAACGCGCATGGTTCCACGATATAGCCGGGAGGGGTCCTCGGACCGCCGCCCTACGGTGCGGCCATGGACGCGACAACGAGCAAGCGCCCCGCCAGGCTGACCACCGCCATCGTCATCCTCTGGTTGCAGGCCGCTGCCAACGGCTTCGTCGGGATAATCCTCCTCGTCTCGGCACAGTCCGCCCTGGAGCATCGCCAGGACGTCGGCCTCGACCTGGCCGCCGGGCTGATCTCCGTCCTTGCAGTCCCGGTGCTGATCGTCGGCGCCGTCGGCCTCGCCAAGGGTCGGGTCTGGGTCCGGGTGCCGGTGGTCGTCATTGAGCTCCTCATCATCCTCAACGGGCTGGGTTCCCTGGTCCTGACGATGAATGCCGGTGGTGCTCCAGCAGGAATCGTCGGCCTGGTCCTTGCCGGCCTGGTGCTGCAGGGCTGCTTCGCCAAGGAGTCCGACGACTGGCTCCAACCGCGTGAGGAACCAGATGAGGAACCGCGCACCGAACCACGGGACGCCGCGCGCGAACCGTGAGCCGTGAGCCGTGAGCCCGACCGCAACGTCCGGAACTCGCTGGATCCCGTGGCCCGACTCTCGGTACCGTCGCGCGCATGACGGTCCCCGAGGCGATGCTCCTCTTCGCACTCGTCGCGATCCCGCTGACGGTCATGCCCGGCCTGGACAGCGCACTCGTGCTGCGTACCGCCGTCGTCCACGGCAACCGGCACGCCTACGCGACAGCGCTCGGCGTCAACGCAGGCGTGCTGGCCTGGGGCGTGGCCGCCGCCGTCGGTGCGACGGCGGTCCTCGCCGCCTCGGAGACCGCGTACCGCGTACTCACCATGGCCGGGGCTGCCTACCTCGTGTCCCTCGGCGGCCAGATGCTCTGGTCCAGCTTCCAGCGGGGCCGCTACGACGCCCTGCCCGACGAGGTCCGGCTCAGCCCGGCGCACGTCACGGCGCGCTCCCCCTGGCGCTCGTTCGCCATCGGCGCCACCACCAACCTCCTGACCCGAAGGTCGGCGTCTTCTACCTCGCCACCATCCCCCAGTTCCTGCCCGACGACGTGCCCCACCTGCTCATGGGCGTGCTCCTGGCGGTCGAGCACGACCTCATCGGCTTCGCCTGGCTGGCCCTCCTGATCAACGCGGCAGGCCTGGCCAGGCGCTGGCTGTCCGGGCGGGCGATCGCCCGCGTGACCGACCGGATGACCGGAGCCGTGCTGCTCGCGTTCGGCGGCACCATCGGGTGGAACGCGCTGACCGGGCACGCCCGCGCACTCTGAGCCGGGCAGGCGCTCACCACGGGCCCGAACCGCCGGCACGACACCGGCGCCACGTTCCCTGACCTGCGGCATCGGTCCCGATATCCTCACCGGGTGGCGTACACCGAGCAGCGCACCGACTCCGACGGCCGCACCGGCTACATCGGCCGGTTCCGGGTCGACGGGCGCCTGCGCAGCACCCGCCGCTTCACCGCCAAGCGGGAGGCGCTCGCGGAGGCCCGGCGGCAGGAGGAGGCGGGCAAGCACTCCGAGTGGGTGGACCCGGCCACCGGCCGGGTCACTGTCGCCGAGTGGTTCGCGATCTGGCAGGAGTCCCGTGTGGACCGTGCGCCCCGCACCATCGAGGCGGAGCAGGAGCGGTTCCGGTCGTTGGTCGCCCCGGTGTTCGGCGACCGGCCGCTGCGGCAGGTCACCCACGAGGACGTGGCCCGCTGGGCGGCGACCATGGTCTCCCCCACGACCGGTGTGACCGCCTCTCCGGCTCGGCGCCGGGACGCGGCGCGCCTCCTGGTGGCACTGCTCGACGCCGCCGTCGACGCGCGGCGTCTGCGCACCAACCCGGCGCGGACGCCGTCGGGCAAGGTGCCCGCACTGCCGCGCGCGCCGAAGACCAAGCCGCACCGCTATCTCTCCCACGAGCAGCTGCGGCGCGTCGCGGACGCCGTCCGGTCGCGGCAGTCCCGCACGCTGGTCCTGCTCACGGCCCTGACCGGCTTGCGCTGGGGCGAGGTCAGCGCGCTGACGGTGGCCGACGTCGACCCGCTGCGTCGTCGGGTGCGTGTCACCAAGGCGTACACGCGGCTCGACGACGGCACGCTCCTGCTCGGCGACACCAAGACGCACGCGCGGCGCGAGGTGCCCCTGCCCGGGGCTCTCGTCGAGGCGGTGGCCGAGCAGGCGGCCGGTCGGACGCCCGCTGACCTGTTGTTCACCGGGTCGCGCGGCGGACCCCTGCGCCGGGAGAGCTTCGACCGTTCGGCGTTCCGGCCGGCGGTCCTGGCTGCGGGCCGTGCCGTCCGCACGCTGCGGGAGGCCCTGCTGCTGCGGGCCTCCGGCCTGTACGACGACGAGGTGGTCGCCGCGGTCCGGCGTCTGCAGTCCGACGGCGGGCTCGCGCCCACGGGCGTCTGCGACCCGAGGACCTGGGCCCTGGTGATCACCGCGGACCGGGCACGCCGCGACGGCGGTGCCCAGGGCGCGCACGGGCCTGCGCCCAGGATGACCCGCGGCGACAAGGTCAGCCGCACCCGGCTGCTCACCGCGCTGTCGGGGACCACGCTCGGGCCCGGCGCCGAGGACTTCGACACCCTCACCCTGCACGACCTGCGGCACACTGCCGCGTCGCTCGCGATCTCGGGCGGGGCGACGGTCAAGGCGGTGCAGCGCATGCTGGGCCACGAGTCCCCGGTGCTGACCCTGTCGACCTACGCGGGCCTGTTCGAGGATGACCTCGATGCGCTGGGCGACACGATGAGCGCGGCGTTCCAGGCGTCCGCCGTCA
The DNA here is from genome assembly GCF_040639055.1 of Promicromonospora sp. NPDC023987. Taxonomy (NCBI): domain Bacteria; kingdom Bacillati; phylum Actinomycetota; class Actinomycetes; order Micrococcales; family Promicromonosporaceae; genus Promicromonospora; species Promicromonospora sp. NPDC023987. Next base: position 28,634 of record NZ_JBEZZF010000061.1, read on the forward strand.
TGGTGGGAGCCGCTCAGGGGGAGCCGTCCAGCGCTACGTCCGGTGCGGTGGCGAGCGGCGCCGCGGAGGTGATCGCGATCGGCAGCGCGCGGGCCGTGGCCGTGGGCTGACGAGGTTCTCGGTCTTCATCCGACATTTTTTCGGCGGATCGCGGATCCTGATGTCGAGAACGTGCGAAGGGCTCCGTCCTAGGGTCGAGGGCGCGAACCGCGTCCATGACCCGGGGCCTCGTACGGGGCCCTCGACCCAGGGAGACAATCATGGCGAAGTACCTGCTGCTGAAGCACTACCGGCACAGCGGACCGAAGCCGGTGCCCGGTACCGAGGCGATGATGGACCAGTGGACGCCCGACGAGATCACGGCGCACATCGAGTACATGCGCCGGTTCGCGGAGAAGCTGACCGAGAGCGGTGAGTACGTCAGTGGTGACGCGCTCTCGCCAGAGGGCACGTTCGTCCGGTACGACGGCGAGGGCCGAGCGCCCGTGACGGACGGACCGTTCGCGGAGACCAAGGACCTGATCGCCGGCTGGATGATCATCGACGTCGAGTCCCAGGAACGGGCCTACGAGGCGGCGGCCGAGCTGTCCGCGGCGCCCGGCGCGGGTGGGCGGCCGATCTATGAGTGGCTGGAGGTCCGTCCGTTCCTGGCCGACCCGGCCGCCACGGCCGAGTGACCGGACGCGGCGCGAGCGGGATAGCGGGTCTGGTGTGGACCACGACGCGGTGAATGACGTGATGCGGACCCTCGCGCCGCAGGTCCTTGGCGCCCTCGTCCGTCGCGGAGCAGATTTCGCGACGGCCGAGGACGCCGTGCAGGAGGCGCTCGTCGAGGCGGTGCGGCACTGGCCCGACGGCGCCCCGGACGACCCGAAGGGGTGGCTCCTGCGGGTCGCCGGCCGCAAGCTGATCGACGCGCAGCGCTCCGAGGCCGCCCGGCGACGGCGGGAGGAGCGTGTCCACGACGAGCCTCCGCCCGGACCCACCGAGCAGTCGGACGACACCCTGCTCCTGCTGAGCCGCTGCTGTCACCCGGCACTGAGCCCGGCGTCGGCCATCGCACTGACCCTGCGGGCCGTCGGCGGGCTCACCACCGCGCAGATCGCTCGCGCGTTCCTGGTGCCCGAGGCCACCATGGCCCAGCGGATCTCCCGGGCCAAACGCACGATCACCGGCGAACGGTTCGACACCCCGGGCGACGTGCGCGCGGTGCTGCACGTGCTCTACCTGATCTTCAACGAGGGGTTCACCGGCGAGATCTCGCTGGCCGCAGAGGCGATCCGGCTGACCCGTCAGCTCACCGCCGCGACCGCGACGGAGACGACGGCGGTCGCGGCGGACCCGGAGGTCGCCGGCCTGCTCGCCCTGATGCTGCTGCACCACGCCCGCCGGGACGCCCGGTACACCGCATCGGGCGAGCTCGTGCCCCTGGACCAGCAGGACCGGTCGCTGTGGGACACCTCGATGATCACCGAGGGCGTCGCAGTGCTGCAGGCCGCCCTGGCGCGCGACCGGCTCGGGCAGTACCAGGCACAGGCGGCGATCGCCGCCCTGCACGACGACGCCCCCGCGGCCGGCGAGACGGACTGGCCGCAGATCCTGGAGTGGTACGACGAGCTGGCCCGGCTCACGGACAGCCCCGTCGTCGCGCTCAACCGTGCGGTCGCGGTGGGGCAGGTCGACGGTCCGCGTGCTGGCCTGGCCGTCCTCGGCGACGTCGACCCGGGACTGACCCGGTGGGACGCCGTGGCGGCCCACCTGTACGAGCGGGCCGACGACCTCGACCGGGCCATCCAGCACTACACGGTCGCCGCCGACCGGGCCGCGAGCGCGGCGGAACGCACGCACCTGATCAAGCAGGCCGCACGGCTGCGGTCCTCGCGGCCCTGAGACAGGCGTCCAGGGCCGCGGCACCGGCCAGCATCGCCCGCCCGCGCTCGGTCAGCCTGCCGCGCCAGTCGCCCAGCGCGGCTTCCAGCGGCTCCAGTCCACCGGCCGACCGGACCTGGTCGATCAGCGGAGCGATCTGTTCCAGCAGGTAGCCGCCCCGCCTGAGCTGGTGGGTCAGCTGGGCGTCCCGGACGTCGGCCTCGCCGTAGAGCCGGTACCCGGTCTGTGGGTCGCGACGCGGCCGCACGAGACCCGCCCGCTCCCACGTGCGCAGGGTCGCGGGCCGGATGCGGAGCTTCGCCGCCAACGGTCCGATGAACGTGTCCGTGTGCGTAGCGGACGCGTCAGGTCGGGACGACGCACCCGGCCCGGGCTCGCCGGATCCCAGGTCGCGCAGGGCGTTCTCCACCGCCTGGAGCGTCCGGCGGTCCTCGAGAAGCTGAGCATGGCTCTCGTCGACGATGCGGAGCGCCTCATCGGTCGTTCCCGCGTTCACGGCCCGCATGATCGACGCCGCCGTCTGATGACCGTGGCCGGGCAGCAGGGCCAGGAAGGCACGCAGAGCCCGGGCGTGCCGCGCGTCGTAGGCCCGGTAGCCGTGCTGCGTGCGTTCGGCGTCGGGGAGGATGCCGACGTCCTCGTAGTTCCGGATCGCCTGGGTGGACAGACCGTGCTCGCGCGCCAGATCGATCGGGCGGAGCCGCGCCGTGCTTTGAAGGTTCTGCCCCATCTACCCACTCATGTCGCGAGGAAGTCTCAACCGTTTCTTCAACGATACCTTTGAGGGAATGACGACAGACCTCAAGGAGACCACCGCACCCTTCGATCCCGCCGCGGTCCTACGCCTGCTCCCGGCCCGGCCACGGCTCCTCGCGCTGGGCGAGCCCACCCACGGGGAGAACACACTGCTGGCCCTGCGCAACGAGCTCTTCCGCCACCTTGTCGAACAGGAGGGCTACCGCACGATCGCCCTCGAGAGCGACTGCCTCATGGGCCTCCGCGTCGACGACTACGTCACCACCGGCGAGGGCAGTCTCGACGACGTCATGGACCGCGGGTTCAGCCACGAGTGGGGCGCCTACGAGGGCAACCGGCAGCTCGTGCGCTGGATGCGCGCGCACAACGCGGGCCGCCCCCCGGCCGACCAGGTCCGCTTCGCGGGAGCCGACGGCCCGCTGGAGATCTCCGGCCCGGCGAGCCCGCGGCAGGCCCTGACCGCCCTGCACGGCTACCTCTCGGACCGGGTCGACGCCGGCCTGCTGCCCGTCACCGCCGACGTGCTCGACAGCCTGATCGGACCCGACGCCCGCTGGACCGAACCAGCCGCGATGACGGACCCCGCCCGGTCCGTGGGACAGTCGGCCGAGGCGCGCGAGCTACGCCTCGTCGCGGACGACCTGGAGGCGCTGCTCAGCATGCAGGCACCCCGGCTCATCGACACGTCCTCGCCCGACGACTGGGACCGCGCCCGCCTGTACGGGCGCACCGCGACCGGACTGCTGCGCTACCACTTCTGGATGGCCGACACCTCGCCCGCTCGCATGACGTGGCTGCTCGGCGTACGAGACGCGATGATCGCCGCCAACCTGCTCGCCGTCACCGAGCGCGCCCCCACGCTCGCGTACGCCCACAACGGCCACCTGCAGCGCAACCGCAGCACCATGACCATGTGGGGCCACCCCCGCCTCGAGTGGTGGGGTGCAGGAGCGCTCGTGAGCTCCCGCCTGGGTCCGGACTACGCCGTCGTGGCCACCGCCCTCGGCACCATCGAGCACCAGGGCGTGGACGCCCCGCCGTCGGACACGGTCGAGGGGCTCCTGTACGCACTGGGCGACCACCGCGTCGCCGTCGACCCGCGTGGCCTCGTCGCGGCGCTCGCGGACGCGCCACCCGCTGCCCGGGTGTCGCCGTGGTTCGGGTACTCCCCGCTCGACCCGGCCCACCTGACCGACCAGGACGGGCTGCTCTTCGTCAGGGACGTCCGGCCGCTCTGAGCACTGCCCGGTCAGCACCCCGTGGCGTGGGGTGCTGACCGGGTGCTGACCGGCGCGTCCGGCTGTCTGGTTCCCGCTCCGGAGGTCGTCAGGTGCGTCCGGCCGGCGCGAGGGCCTGGCCCGCGGCCCAGGAGCTCGGGCTGACGCCTCGGGTCCGCTTGAACGCGGCGCTGAACGCGAACGCGTCCGAGTAGCCGACGGCGTGCGCGATCTCGGCGACGGTCGCGGCGTCGCGCTCGGTCAGCAGGTCGGCCGCCAGGGTCATGCGCCAACGGGTCAGGTAGGTCAGCGGAGGTTCGCCGACCAGGTCCGTGAACCGCTTCGCCAGGGTCGAGCGGGAGACCCCGGTCCGCTCGGCGAGCGAGCCGACCGTCCACGGCGCCGCCGGCTCCGCGTGCAGCAGGCGCAACGCGTCGCCGACCACCGGGTCCCGCTGGGCCGCCCACCAGGGCGGGGGCTCGCCACCGGGCCGGTCGAACCAGTCGCGCAAGGTGCAGACGAGCATCCAGTCCAGCAGCCGGTCGAGCACCACCTGCTGGCCCGGGGCGTCGACGGCCACCTCGGTGCCGAGCTGATCCAGCGCGGCGTCGCTCGTGCCCCCGGCGCCGACGCGCAGCACCGTGGGCAGCGCGTCGAGCAGGCGCCTGCTGATCTCGCCGCGCACCGGGTAGGCGCCGACGACCAGGCTGGTCGGCGGGGTGTCCGGGCTGGTCTGTTCGCCGGGGTCGTGCCAGCCGAGCCGGTACCGTGCCCCGCCGAGCTCCGGCACCGCGCAGTCCTCGCCGCACTCGACCGGCTCCGCGCGGGTGCCGACCTCGTCGACAAAGGTGAAGGTCGTCGGCCCGCGCACGACTATCGTCTCGCCGGCGGCGAGCGGCTCGGCCGGACCCTGCTCCGGCACCACCCATCCCGCCCCGCCGATGACCGTGACCAGCGTGAGCGGCGCGCCGTCCACGAAGTGCAGCGCCCATGGCGGGGACAGCACCGAGCTGCCGAACAACGAGCCATGGGCTCGTACCCCGCGGATCAGGTCACTGAACGCGTCCATTCCACGAGGTTAGACGATCACACAGGGAATCCGGCTTCTGACCCTGGATTCGTCCGAGCGACGGGCGTGCTACCGGGCCGGTGGGATCCGGTAGACGGAGACGTGTGACGGTGACTCGGCCGTGAACTCCGCGCCCGACCAGTCGGCGTGCCTCGTCTCCAGCTCGAATCCGGCCAGCTGGGCCATCAGGTCGAGCTCGGCCGGCCAGACGTACCGGTGCGGACTGCGGAACAGCTGAGCCTGCCTGCCCTCATCGAACCGGAAGTGGTGCGACACGACGTGCTGCCGCAGGACGTCGACGGTGTCGAGCCCGATGTAGCCGGGCTCGGACTGGAAGACGGTGGCCGACCGCCCCGGGGGCAGCCTGCGCAGGTCCGGCACCCAGAGCTCGACGACGAACCGGCCGCCGGGGGCGAGGTGACGCGCCGCGTTCCGGAAGCATGCGACCTGCTCTGCCTGGGTGAGCAGCAGCGAGACCGCGTTGTAGACGATGTAGACCAGGGTGTACCGCCCAGGGGCCACCGCGGTCGCCATGTCACCGATGACCACGGGGATCGCCGCCTCGTGGACCTTGGTGCGCAGCTGTTCCACCATCGGCGGTGACAGCTCGATGCCGACGACCGGAACTCCGCGCGCGGCGAGCGGGACGGCCACTCGCCCGGTACCGATGGCGAGCTCGAGCGCCCGCCCCTCCCCCGCCAGGTGCGCGAGGCGCACGACGGCCGGCCCCAGGACCTCCGGCGCGAACATGTCCGACCCTGGCGTGTCGTAGTGCTGGGCGACGTCGGCGTCCCAGACTTCCTCTTTCCGCATGCTGGTGACTCTCGCCGGTGCTCGAAGGCGTGTACAGCGAATATGTCCTGTCCGTCGCCAGATAAGTTGTCGTGCGACAACTCGCTGACCTGCGATGGGACAGATCGAGTGGCGCGTTGGTGACGTGCATCGGCCACCTGAATTGTCCTCATCTTGGCTTTGGACGCCTTGTGGCTGAGATCTGGCCCGGTGCAATCTACGACGTCGACGGGACACAAGATCGGTGGGAAGCGTGTCGCGGCCCTCTGCGCCGGCCATCCGGAGATTTGTCGCGAGGTTCGCTGTGACGGTCGGGGAGATTGGGAGACTATGCGATCAATTCATGCTGGGGTGCTGGCCTTCACACTCGCTGCACTGTGCGCGGGATGCGGCGGCGAGGCACCGGCGAACGACGTGTCGGATCGGCCCGTGCTCCCGACGCAGATCGGTACGCCCCCGACCTGCCGAACGGCCTTCGAGGGATTCCAGGCCGAAGACCAGCGGCTGCGTCAGCAGGCCGAGTTCGACAGCCTGGTCGCCTGCGAGACGGGAGAGTACTGGCTCGACATCGGTGCCGAGGTCCTGCCCGAGGACCGAGAAACGCTCAATGTGCTTCTCGAGGAGCTCTGTGATGGTGGCGGGCTGCGGCACGCCGAGACTCCGGTGTGCCGCAGCCCGTCATAGGGACCTCAAGGCGTCATGATGCTGAACCCGGTACCAGGAAGGTAGGCAGTGACAGGGGCATACAACAGCGTGGCGCTGCACTGTCGGTTGGCACTCGCAGGTTCCCCCTGACAGACATTTCCTGCACCCATCATCCCGCTGATCACCCCAACTGCAAGGGTCTGCCCATTGTTTTGGTTGACGACGAACAATGGTGAGGGGCCCTAAGAATTTCGGACAGTTGATTCCGATGATTCTTACGCCGCGATATTCGCTGCGTGCCAGGCTTCTTCGGCCTCGTTCGGTGTGC
>NZ_JBEZZF010000062.1:0-35086 GCF_040639055.1 Promicromonospora sp. NPDC023987
GGATGGGATGAGATCGGTCGGTTGACTGACCGATCTCATCCCATCCGACCGAACTCATCTCGCGGGACAATCACGTAGCCGATCGCTTCGCCCGTCGTCAGCTGGGTTCCCTCTGCCGCGGAGTGCTCCAGCGTTCCTGCGGCCTCCGCGACGAGCTGGGTCTCCATCTTCATGGCCTCGACGACGGCGAGCGGCTGTCCGTCGGCGACGGTCTCGCCGTCGGGCACCAGCCAGCGCACCAGGGTTCCGGGCATGGCGGGGAGCAGCGGCACGCGCGAGTCGCCCACCCCGCTGTCCGACGTCGGCGGTGCGCCCTGTGCCTGTGCCGCACCCGTACCCGCTCCCGCGCCGGCACCTGCTGCCGCCGCACCGGAGCCCGCCGTCGGCCCGACGCTCCCGAACCCGATCCCACCCGGCGTGCGCACCCGGTGGCGGCGCCCGTCGATCTCGACCCACGTGTTCACGACCCCGGGCTCGGTCACGGGCTCCGCCAGGGCCTGCGGATCGATCGAGGCGAGCAGCTCCGTCTCTATCCACTGGGTGTGGACGGCGAACCCTGACCCGGCCGAACCCGTGAACGCCGGGTCCGCCAGCACCGCGCGGTGGAACGGCAACACCGTCGGCACACCCACCACCACGGTTTCGGCCACCGCCCTCCGGGCCCGCGCGAGCGCCGCCTCCCGGGTGGCCCCCCACACGACGATCTTGGCGAACAGCGAGTCGAACTCGCCGGGGATCACCGACCCGGACTCCACCCCGGCGTCTACCCGGACGCCGGGGCCGCCGGGCGCGACGAACCGCTCGATGCGGCCGGGCCCGGGCAGGAAACCGCGCGCCGGGTCCTCGGCGTTGAGCCGCAGCTCGATCGCGTGGCCGCGGGGTCCAGGGTCCTCGGTGACGGACACGGGCAGGCCGCTCGCGACGCGGAGCTGCTCGACCACGAGGTCCAGGCCGGTGGTCTCCTCCGTGACGGGATGCTCCACCTGGAGCCGCGTGTTCACCTCCAGGAACGACAAGGTGCCGTCCGCCCCGAGCAGGAACTCCACGGTTCCCGCGCCGCGGTACCCCGCTGCGGCGCACAGCGCGCGTGCCGACTCGTGGACCCGCTCGCGCACAGCGTCGTCGAGGAACGGCGCGGGCGCCTCCTCGACCAGCTTCTGGTTGCGGCGCTGCAGGGAGCAGTCCCGGGTGCCCGCGACCACCACGTGCCCGTGCTCGTCGGCGATGACCTGCGCCTCGATGTGCCGGGGCCGGTCAAGGAACCGTTCGACGTAGCACTCGCCTCGTCCGAAGGCGGCCTCCGCCTCACGCCGGGCGGCGTCGAACAGCTCGGGCACCTCTTCGAGGGTCCTGGCCACGCGGATGCCGCGGCCGCCGCCCCCGTGCGCCGCCTTGATGGCCAGCGGCAGGCCGTGCTCCTCGGCGAAGGCGAGCGCGGCGGCGGCGTCGGGCACCGGGCCGTCCGAGCCGGGCACCAGGGGCGCTCCGACCTTCCGGGCCAGGTCACGCGCGGCGATCTTGTCACCGAGCAGCTCGATGGTGGCCGACGTCGGGCCGACCCATACCAGTCCGGCCTCCTCGACGGCCCGCGCCGCGGCAGCGCTCTCGGACAGGAACCCGTAGCCGGGGTGGACGGCGTCGGCACCGGACCGGCGGGCGACGTCGAGCAGCTTGTCCACCGACAGGTAGGTCTCGGCGGCGGTGCGCCCGTCCAGGGCCCAGGCATCGTCGGCGACGCGGACGTGCAGGGCGTCGGCGTCGCCGTCGGCGTACACGGCGACGGAGCTGATCCCCAGGTCGGCGCACGCGCGGGCCACGCGGACCGCTATCTCGCCTCGGTTCGCGACGAGCACGGTGCGGATCATGGGGTGCCTCCTGGGTGGTGCTGAACAGTGTCGGACGGGAGCGCCGCCGGTGCGCGCCCCCGGACCTCGAAGCGAACGAGGGCCCCCGCCGGCAGCTGTCCGGCGAGCGGAACGTGGTCGGCGACGACGGCCCCGACCACTGGATACCCGCCGGTCAGCGGATGATCGGCGAGGAAGAGGACGGGCAGCCCGTCCGGCGGCACCTGGACAGCGCCGGTCACACAGCCCTCGCTGGGCAGCTCGGCCCCGTCCTGTTCCGGGACCCGGGTGAGCGGGTCACCGTCCAGCCGGAGCCCGATCCGGTTGGAGCGCGGGGTCACCAGCCAGTCCTGACCGGTCAGCCGCGCGATCGTCGCGGCGTCGAACCAGTCGTCGCGCGGCCCGAGCACGATGGGCAGCACCGTGATCTCGCCGGGCGCTGGCAGGTCGTCCGGCGTCGGCGGGTCGTCCGACGCAGAGGCGGGGCGCGGCACCGCCGCGGGCACGCCGCGCTCCGGTGCGCCGACCGGTAGCAGGTCGCCGGGTCCGAGCGGATCCGGCCCCAGCCCGGCGAGCACGTCGGTGGCCCGGCTGCCGAGCACGGGCGGCACGTCGATCCCGCCGCGCACCGCGACGTAGGCGCGCAGCCCGCGGGCGGGTGCCGCGAGGCGCAGCACGTCGCCGTCGTCCAGCGCGAACGGTTCCCCGGGCCGTGGACGGCGGTCGGGGCGCGCAGGCCCGTCGGGGGCACCGGCGACCGGCGCAGCGCCGCCCGGCCCGGGACTCGCGCCCGGACCGGGACTCGCGCCCGGCCGCACCACGATCTCGCCCGTCGCCCCCGTCACGGCGAGCACCTGCGGCCCGTGGGCACGCAGCCGTAGCCCGCCCACCGACTCGACGACGGCGGCGTCGGGCAGGTTGCCGACCGCCCGGTTGGCCGCGCGCAGGCTCGGCCGGTCCAGTGCCCCGGACGCCGACACTCCGGCCCCCTCGGAACCGGGCCGCCCGAGATCCTGCACCAGTGCCAGCACCCCGGCACCAACGATCTCGACCTCACCCCGTTGGAGGTGCCCCGGAAGGTCCGCCTCGACCATGCGATCAGGCACGGTTCTGGCGGCGGAACCGTGCCCAACCGCATGGTCGAGGCGGACTTTCGCGGTCGACCGCACCGCTACGAAACGGACCTCGTCGCCAGGGAGCAGCAGGGCCGGACGCTCGCGCGTCACGTCCCAGACTGGGGCGTCGGTGCGGCCCACGAGCTGCCAGCCGCCCGGGCTCTCGCGCGGGTAGACGCCGCTGTACGGCCCGGCGAGCGCCACCGAACCGGCGGGCACCCTGGTGCGCGGGCTGGTGCGGCGGGGGACCACCAGCTCAGGGTCGTCGCTGGTCAGGTAGGCGAAGCCGGGCGCGAACCCGACGAAGCCGACGGTCCACGCCGCGGCGGTGTGCCGCCGGACCAGCTCGTCGGGACTCCAGCCGAGCAGACCGGCTGACTCGGCGAGGTCGGCGCCGTCGTACCGGACGGGGATCTCGACGGTTCGTGCCGCGGAGGTGACGCGGCGCTCGAGTGGTCGCGTCCGCAGCTCGGCGGCGAGGGCCTGCGCCGTGATCGCCGAGGGGCGGAACGGCACGAGCAGCGTCCGCGCGCCGGGCACCGGCACACCGACGCCGCGCACCGGGTCGGCCGTGAGGGACTCGTAGAGCGCGACCGCCTGGTCCAGGTCGTCGAGCTCGACCAGGAGAGCGTCGTCGCGGGCGGTCAGGACTCGGATCACGCTGCGCGGCCGCTGCCCGCCGCCGGCGCGAAGGCCGTGAGCTCTATGCCCTCGGCGTCGAACACCTCGCGGATCCGCCGGGCCATGGCGACGGCGCCGGGGGAGTCGCCGTGCACGCACACGGAGTCGGCGCGCACGGCGACGTCGGACCCGTCGATCGCGGTGACCACGCCCTCGGTGACGAGGCGGAGCATGCGGCGGGCGACGTCGTCGGCGTCGTGCAGCACGGAGCCCGGCTCGCGCCGGGAGACGAGCCGGCCCTCGGGCGTGTACGCGCGGTCGGCGAACGCCTCGGTGGCGGTCGTGAGGCCGGCCGCCGACGCCGCGGCGAGGGCCGCGCTGCCGGGCAGCCCCAGCAGCACGAGCCCCGGGTCGACGGCGGCGACGGCCGCCGCCACCGCCGTGGCCACCCGCTCGTCGACCGCCGCCGTGTTGTACAGCGCCCCGTGCGGCTTGACGTAGGTGACGGTGGCACCCTCGGCGTCGGCCAGGCCGCGGAGCGCGCCGATCTGGTAGGCGACGTCGGCCTCGAGCTCGTCGTCCGGCACGTCCATGTTGCGCCGGCCGAAGCCGGCCAGGTCGCGGTACCCGACGTGCGCGCCGATGGTGACGCCGTGCGCCACGGCGGACCGCACGGTGCGGCGGATGGTCGCCGGGTCGCCCGCGTGGAACCCGCAGGCGACGTTGGCGCTGGAGACGATGCCGAGCATCTGCTCGTCGTCGCCGAGGCTCCAGCGGCCGAAGCCTTCGCCGAGGTCGCTGTTCAGATCGACGGCGCTCATGGTGCGTTTCCTTTCGGTGTGGTTGCCGGGGCCGGAGCTCAGGCGGACAGCAGGTCGAAGATCGGGCCCACGGCGTTGACCGCCATGTACCAGGTGACCACGGTGGCCAGGGTGCCGACCACCAGGAGCCACCGCGGGTAGCGGGTGCTGCCGAGCAGCGAGCCGCGGAACCAGCCGATGTACATGAACAGGGTCAGGCCGATGGGCAGGATCAGGCCGTTGACGCCACCCACGAACACGAGCAGGGTGGCCGGCGCGGTGCCGATCGCCAGGAAGACCACCAGCGAGACCACGATGAAGCCAACGGTCCAGAGGTCGGCCGTGCGGCCGGTGATCCGCGCGGAGAAGACGGGCAGGAACGAGACCGAGGTGTACGCCGCGCCGATGACGCTGGTGATCGCCGCGATCCAGAAGACCGCGCCGAAGATGCGCAGCCCCGTCTCGCCGGCCGCCGCGCCGAACGCGTCGCCGCCGGGGTTGCCCGTCACGTCGAGCACGACGCCGGAGGCGACGACGCCGAGGATCGCCAGGAACAGCACGTACCGCATGATGCCGGTGACGAGGATGCCGCTGACGGCCGCCCGGTTGACCTCGCGGATGTTCTCCGGGCCGGCGGTGCCGGAGTCCAGCAGCTTGTGGGCGCCCGCGTAGGTGATGTACCCGCCGACGGTGCCGCCCACGATGGTGGTGATCGTGGCGAAGTTGATGGTGTCGGGCAGCACCGTCTGCTTGAGCGCGTCGCCGACGGGCGGGCCGGACATGATCATGACGATCACGGTGAGCACGATCATCACCAGCCCGGCGACGATCACCACCCGGTCGACGACGGCGCCCGCGCGCTTGGCCAGGAAGATGGCGATGGCCACAGCGGCGCTGAGCGCGCCGCCCAGCCGCGGGTCGATGCCGAAGAGGGCGTTCATGCCCAGGCCGGCACCCGCCGTGTTGCCGATGTTGAAGATGAGGCCGCCGAGGACGATCAGCACGGCCAGGACGTATCCGCTGCCGGGCAGGGCGTCGTTGGCCAGCACGCTCGCGCGCTTGCCGGTCAGCGTGATCATGCGCCACACGTTCATCTGGACCGCCAGGTCCAGGAGGATCGACACCAGGATGCCGAACGCGAAAGCGGCCCCGAGCTGCTGGGTGAACGTGGCGGTCTGCGTGATGAAGCCGGGCCCGATGGCGGAGGTCGCCATGAGGAAGAGGGCGCCCAGCAGGGACCGGCTGCGTGCGGAAGCGAACCGCTTCATCCCGGGGGCCGGGGCGGCCGGGGCGCCTGCCTCGTCCGGGGCACCCGGTGGCGCAGCCGGTGGTGGCGCCTGCGGAGTGGTGGGCTCGTGGCTCGTGTCGGACATTGCGTCCTCCTCGTCGTTGGGGTGAGCCGGATTGTTCAACAGTCAGCATGGTCCTCGTCGGATGTTTCCGCCGCATTGCGGAACATTGTCGATCATGACACGGCTCCGATGCTGGGGCCCAGCCCGGGACACGAGATGCTTACCTGGCGAGGTCTGTCGGATTGTTCAACGAACCCCTACGGTCGTGACGACCCACTACCGAGGGGAAACAGACCACATGTCGACACCACGTACCGCTGCCGGAGTGCGAGCAGGCGCCGTCGCCCTCGCGCTCTGTGCCACCACTGCGCTCGCGGCCCCAGGGGCCGCCGCCCAGGCCACACCGGGCCCGGGCCAGGACTGCCTCGACCCGAGCATCCCGCTGTCCGTCGAGGAGAGCCGCCTGGCCGCCCACCTGCCCGACGCCGCCGATCCGACCGTCCCCGCCGACCGGACCTATGCCCGGACGATCATCGAGGGCGGCGGGTTCGGCGGCTACACATCAGCCTTCACGGCGGCGCTGTGCCGCGCCCGTTCGCTCGACGGCGCGACGGCGCTCGCGGAGCGCAAGGGCGAGGCGCTGTGGGACGCCGCGGTCCGCAGGGCCCAGACCCACGGCGCCGTCCGCGGCGACCTGCCGGCCAGCGACGACCGGCCGCTGTACTGGACCAGGGTCGAGGCCATGGCGGTGCTGCGTCAGTGGGCACCCGAGGGCGGGCTCACCGACGCAGAGCGGGCCGAGCTGGTCGAGACGTTCGACAAGGCCGCACGCGGCATGTCCGACATCGACCTGCCGCGCGGCGACGACGTCCTGCGCGTGATCGTCAGCGGGTTCGACGTCTACACGCTCGACGGCGGTACCACCGGCACCGCGCCGGGCACCGTCGGCAACAACATCCGGCACGGCAACCCGTCGGGCGCGGCGGCCCTCGCGCTGGACGGCACCACCTACCGCACGGACGACGGCAAGGTCGCCCACATCGAGGCGTACACGCTGCCCGTGAGCTACCCGGAGTTCGAGCGGGGCTATCTCGAGGACACGGTCGGCCCGTTCATGGAGCCCGGCCCCCGCCAGGTCGACGCGTCCCTCACCGTGAGCCAGGCCGGTGGGTCGCAGTTCAACCTGGAGCAGTGGAACGCGCGCTACCACGGTGCCTACCCCGGCAACGACAACGGCACCCCGTGCCCGGCAGTGGGCGGCGTGCCGCAGCTGGCCGTCGACAACCCGGGCTGCAACATCCAGGTCGTCGACCGCTGGGGCGGCGGCGACGGGCTCACGGACCCGCCGCAGTGGACCTCAGCGAGCCTGCCGATCGCGGAGATGATCGCCGCGGACACCGGCGCGGACGTCCCGCGCCCCCCGGGGGACAGCTGGCCCGACCCGTCGGTCGCCTTCGGCGTTGTCTGGAACACCAGCTACACACAGTTCCCCGACTGCACGTCACCCGAGCTGGAGCGGTTCAACAGCCCGCCGCCCGTCACCTACCCGCCGTCCACCCCGCCGGTCCCGCCGGCCGAGGGCTCCTGCTCGTACAGCGGGGGCGGAGGCAACTACCTGTCGAACGAGAGCGCGTACCGCAACACGCTGCTGCGTGACCGGGCGGGGCTCGACATCCCCGCCGGGCACATCCACACCCCCGACATGCAGCGCTTCGAGACCGACTTCGGGGTGAGCGACGAGACGTTCGACGCGTGGCGCACGTCGATCACGGCCCAGACCCGCAACCTGGTCCACGCGGTCACCGACACGACCGACTGACCACCATCGTTGAGTGCTGGGTATTTGCGCGTTTTCCGCTCTCTGAGCCGCAGATACCCAGCACTCAACGATCGGGCACGGTCCGTACGATGAGGGAGTGACCACCGATCGGGCAGAGCGCAGCGCGGACGCCATCCGCGAGCTCATCGTCACCGGTCGGCTGGCGCCCGGGCAGCGGCTGTCCGAGCAGGCGGTGAGCGAGTCGCTCGACGTGTCCCGCAACACCCTCCGCGAGGCCTTCCGCATCCTGGTCCACGAGGGGCTCCTGGTCCGGCGCCCCAACGCCGGTGTCGCCGTCGCGCGGCCGACCCTCGCCGACGTCGTCGACATCTACCGGCTGCGGCGCCTCATCGAGGTGCCGGTGCTCGCGGCGGGCGACCCGGCGCACCCGGGGGCCCGCACCATGCGGGACGCCGTCGACGCGGCCCTCGCCGCACGGCTCGGCGGCGACTGGCGCGACATCGCGGCAGCGAACATGCGGTTCCACTCGGGAATCGTGGCGCTGGCCGGCAGCCCGCGCCTCGACCGCGTGCACGCGAACCTCTCCGCGGAGCTGCGCCTGTCGTTCGGTTTGCTGGGCGACAACGAGAGCTTCTTCGACGGCTTCGTGGATCGCAACGCGGGCCTGCTGCGCCGGTTCCTCGCGGGCGACGCCGACGGCGCCGCCGCCGACCTGAACCGGTACCTCACGGACTCGGAGCGCATGCTCCAGGCCATCGTGGACCGCACCGGGACGTCCAGCGCTGCGGCTACGGTGAGCCCGTGAGCACTCTCCCCGTCTTCGCCACCCCCTCGACGGTCACCCCGGGGCTCGACGCCGCCTGGGTGGCCCGCACCATCGAGGTCGCCCTCGACGAGGACCTGGGCCCGACGCCGGGCCGCGACGTGACCTCGCAGGCGACCATCCCGCCGTCGGGCACGGGGGCTGCCGAGCTCGTGGCGCGCGAGGACGGCGTCATCGCGGGACTCGTGGTGGTGGGGGAGGTCCTGGACCAGGTGGCGAACCGCCTGGGCCTGCCGCGGCCTGACGTCACCTTCCACGCGCAGGACGGCGACGCGGTCACCGCCGGCCAGGTCCTGGCGACGCTGGAGGGCCGCACCCTGGTGCTGCTCGTCGCGGAGCGGACCCTGCTCAACCTGGCGAGCCGCGCCTCGGGCGTCGCCACGGCGACGCGGGCCT
This sequence comes from Promicromonospora sp. NPDC023987, assembly GCF_040639055.1. Lineage (NCBI taxonomy): Bacteria > Bacillati > Actinomycetota > Actinomycetes > Micrococcales > Promicromonosporaceae > Promicromonospora > Promicromonospora sp. NPDC023987. The sequence goes on from NZ_JBEZZF010000062.1 coordinate 8,672, forward strand.
TCGCCCGCGAGCTCGCGGGGACGGGGGCGCAGGTGCTCGACACCCGCAAGACGACCCCCGGCCTGCGCGCCCTGCAGAAGTACGCGGTGCGTGCCGGCGGCGGCACGAACAAGCGCATGGGCCTGTACGACGTCGCCATGGTCAAGGACAACCACGTCGTCGCCGCCGGGTCGGTCGCCGCGGCGGTCCGCGCCGTACGGGAGAGGTTCCCGGACGTGCCCGTCCAGGTCGAGGCCGACACCACCGCCCAGGCGCTGGAGGCCCTGGCCTCGGGCGCGGACTTCCTGCTCCTCGACAACATGGAGCCGGACCGCCTCGCCGAGACGGTGGCCGCCGTCCGCGAGCGGGAGGGGCACGACGGCGTCCCCGCGCACGTCGAGCTCGAGGCGACCGGCAACCTGGCGCTCGCCGGTGCGCGAGAGGTAGCGGCCACAGGCGTGGACTACCTCTCGGTAGGCGCCCTGACCCACAGCGCCGGAATCTTAGACCTGGCCCTCGACCTCCGTCCCGGTCCCGCCCCCCAGCCTCGTTGAGTGCGCGGTATTTGCGCGTCAGGTGTGGCCAATCGCGCGAATACCCCGCACTCAACGAGTGGTGCGCACCGATAGAATCGGGCGGGTGACACAGAACCCCGCTGTTGAGAGCGCCGCTGCCCCGCCGACCGACGACCTGCCCGAGCAGCTGCGGATCCGGCGCGAGAAGCGTGAGCGCCTCCTGGCGCGCGGTACCGAGGCGTACCCGGTCACCGTGCCGGTCACGCACGCCATCACCGAGGTACGCGCGGGCTACGGCCACCTCGAGGCCGGCCAGGAGACCGACGACGTCGTGGGCGTCGCCGGCCGGGTGGTCTTCATCCGCATCGGCGGCAAGCTGTGCTTCGTCACGCTGCAGGACGGCGAGGGCAACCGCCTCCAGGGCATGCTGAGCCTCGCAGTGCTCGGCGAGGAGGCGCTCGCGGCCTTCAAGACCGACGTCGACCTGGGCGACCACCTCTTCCTGCACGGCCGCGTCGGGTCGTCGCGACGCGGCGAGCTGAGCATCTTCGCGGACGAGTGGCAGATGGCGGCGAAGTCGCTGCGCCCCCTCCCGGTCCTGCACAAGGACCTGTCCGAGGAGGCGCGCGTGCGGCAGCGCTACGTCGACCTGATCGCACGGCCCGCGGCCCGTGACATGGTGCGCCTGCGCGCCGGCGTGGTGCGTTCTCTGCGCGAGAACTTCCACCGCCGCAGCTTTCTCGAGGTCGAGACGCCCATGTTGCAGACCATTGCATCGGGTGCGACGGCGCGGCCTTTCTCGACCCACATGAATGCGTACGATCTGGAGCTGTTCCTGCGCATCGCGCCGGAGATCTTCCTCAAGAAGGCCGTCGTCGGCGGTGTCGAGAAGGTCTTCGAGATCAACCGGAACTTCCGCAACGAGGGCGCGGACTCGTCGCACTCGCCGGAGTTCGCCATGCTCGAGGCGTACGAGGCCTACGGGGATTACAACACCATCGGCGCGCTCACCAAGGATCTGGTGCAGACGGCGGCCCTCGACGTTCTCGGCACCACGCTGGTGACCCTTCCGGACGGTTCCGAGTACGAGCTCGGCGGGGAATGGGCAAACCTGCGGATGTACGCCTCGCTGTCCGAAAGCCTGGGCGAGGAGATCACCGGCGACACGTCGGTCGAGGAACTCGAGAAGATCGCCGAGCGTCTGGACGTCGAGGTCGGCAACAAGAAGATCCTGAATCACGGAAAGCTCGTCGAGACGCTCTGGGAGCACCGGGTGGGCGACCACCTGTCGGCGCCGACGTTCGTCCTGGACTTTCCGGTGGAGACGTCACCGCTCACCCGGGACCACCGCACGGAGAAGGGACAGGTCGAGAAGTGGGACCTGTACATCCGCGGTGTCGAGCTGGCCACCGGCTATTCCGAGCTGGTCGACCCGGTGATCCAGCGCGAGCGCTTCGAGGCGCAGGCCAGGATGGCTGCGGCGGGCGACGACGAGGCCATGCTGCTGGACGAGGACTTTCTGACCGCGATGGAATTCGCGATGCCCCCTTCGGGCGGAATGGGCATGGGCATCGACCGCCTGCTCATGGCGCTGACGGGCCAGGGCATCCGCGAGACCATCCTTTTTCCGCTGGTGAAGCCGCAGGCTTGAGATTTCAATCAGCGCAGATGAGTTTGTGAGGATCTTGTGATGGATACGACACTTGCAGTGCTCGCCGGGCTCACGCCCTCGGTGGGGGTCGGTCTCTTGTTCTGGTTTTCGATGCGCAAGATCTTTCGCGCCGACCGCCACGAGCGTGAGGCCCTCGACCGAATGGATCGCGAAGGCATGGCGGCCACAGCGGAAAACCCCGCGAATTCCCCTTCGCGCTGATCCGCGCGGCCGAGGTTATCCCTGCCGACCATCCGGATCAAATCCACGCACTTCACCAAGCCCCGGGTGAAGTTTTCGTGATCGGTGTCACATGCCCATTATTGACATGTCAATATTGAGTGCGGCATGCTCACGAACTAACCCCGGAATTTGTGGCGCGGAAGGGAAGTACCCGTATGGTTCAGAAGGTTCAGCTCGTTCTCGAAGATGACATCGATGGCGGTGCCGCTGATGAGACCGTGAACTTCGGCCTCGACGGCGTCTCCTACGAGATCGACCTCAATGCCGAGCACGCGACTCAGCTGCGTGACGCGCTCGCGTCGTGGGTCGGCCACGCACGCAAGGTGAAGTCGCCGGTTGCGCGCACTGCCACCACGCGTCGTTCCCGTTCCGGCAGTGACACGGCGGCGGTCCGCGAATGGGCCAAGTCCAATGGTTACACCGTGAGCGACCGTGGTCGGATTGCGGCAGAGGTCCAGGAGGCATACGCGAAGGCCAACGGCTGACGCGTCGCCGGCACGACGGCATATTGCGCCCCGGCGCCCCCAGCCGGGGGCGGCCGGGGCGTCGTGCATTCCGGCGAGAGCACGGGCGAAACGTCATTAGGCTGGCTGCATGAGCATCCCTACCGCTGCCCTGTGGATCGGTACCTATCCGACGGCGGGGAGCGCACCCGGCGGCGGCGAGGGGATCTGGCGCGTCGGCGTCGACCTGAACGGCCGGTTCGCGGGCGGCGAGCTCGTCGCGCCGGTCGCCGCGCCGTCGTTCCTGGCGCTGGACCCCACTGGCCGCACGCTCCTGGCGGTCACCGAGGCGGACGCCGGTGTCCTCAGCGCCTTCCGGGTGTCCGACGGCGCGCTCGACCCCGCCGGGAGCGTCGCCTCGGGCGGCTCGAGCCCCTGCCACGTGGTGGCGACCGGCACCGCTGCCTGGGTGGCGAACTACGGCGACGGGACGGCGGCGGTCGTCGCGCTGAGCCCGGACGGCACGCTCGGTGCGCCCCGCACCTTCGCCCACGAGGGCTCCGGCCCGGTCACCGACCGGCAGGAGGCGTCGCACGCCCACTTCGTGCACGTGTGGGGCGATCGCGTCCTCGTGTCCGACCTCGGCACCGACGAGCTGCGCACCTACCCCGTCGAGGGCCCCGGCCTCATCGAGGGTTCCGGCTCCGCGGCCGCCGCGGGACCGTCGGGCGGCGAGGTGGCCGCCGTGCTGCCGCCGGGCACGGGTCCGCGCCACCTGGTCGAGCTGGCCGACGGCACGATCCTGCTCGTCGGCGAGCTGGACTGCCGCCTGCACGTCCTGGTCCCCGCGGGCCCCGGCCGGCTCGAGCACGTGGGCTCCGTCGCGATCACCCGGCGCACGATGCCCGACGGCGCCCCCGGATACCCCTCGCACATCACCGTCGCCGGCGACCTGGTGCACGTGGGCGTGCGCGGCCCGGACGTCCTGGCGGTGCTCCGGGTGCGCGCGGCGGCGCCCGGCGCCGACGGCCCGGCCGACGTCGGGCACCTGACCATCGAGAACGTGTCCGACGTCGAGCTGGGCGCGGGCGCGTGGCCGCGCCACCACGCGGTGCTGGCCGACGGCGGCGTCGTGGTCGTCGCGGCGCAGAACACCGACGAGCTGATCGCGGTCCGGCTCGACCGCGCGGCGGGCAAGGGCGACATCACGGACCGACTGGAGCTGCCCGTGCCCGCGTGCGTCCTGGAGGCATGATGCGCGACGGCCGGCCGCCTGGCCTCGCCGGGCCGGACGCGCCCCGTCCGCTCCGGATAGCGATGGTCTCCGTGCACACCTCACCGCTGGAGCAGCCGGGGACGGGCGACGCCGGCGGCATGAACGTGTACGTGCTGGAGCTGTCCCGGGCGCTCGCCCGGCGTGGCGCGCAGGTGGAGATCTACACGCGGGCGACGTCGTCCGCGCAACCGAAGGTGACCGACGCCGAGCCAGGGATCCGCGTCGTGCACGTGTCCGCCGGTCCGTACGAGGGGCTGGACAAGAACGACCTGCCCGGCCAGCTGTGCGCGTTCGCCGCTGGCGTGCTGCGTGCCGAGGCGCACCGGCCGGAGGGCTGGTACGACGTACTGCACACCCACTACTGGCTGTCGGGCCAGGTGGGCTGGCTCGCCGCGGAGCGCTGGGACGTCCCGCTGGTGCACACCATGCACACCATGGCCAGGGTGAAGAACGCGTTCCTCGCGCCGGGCGACGCCCCCGAGCCGCAGGGCCGGATCATCGGCGAGGAGCAGGTGGTCGCCGAGGCCGATGCCCTGGTCGCGAACACCGAGCAGGAGGCAGGCGAGCTGGTGCACGACTACCGGGCCGACCCGGACCGGGTGCGCGTGGTGCAGCCGGGCGTGGACCTCGGGGTGTTCTCGCCGTTCCCGGAGACAGCGGGCGATGAGCCGGTGGAACGGGACCGGCAGCGGGCCGGGCAGCGCGCCGAGCTGAGGGAGCACCTCGCGCTGCCGGCGGACCGGAAGATCGTGCTGTTCGCGGGGCGGGTGCAGCTGCTCAAGGGGCCCGACGTGCTGGTGCGGGCGCTGGGGGAGCGCATCTGGGCACAGGACGGCGGGCAGCCGCCGCTGCTCGTGGTGCTGGGCGGTGCGTCGGGCAGGCCGACGGCGGTCCGCGAGCTCGAGGCCCTCGCCTACCAGGAGGGGGTGTCCGCCCACCTGCGGGTGCGGCCGCCGGTGCCGCAGCGGACGCTGGCCGCCTACTTCCGTGCCGCCGACCTGGTGGCGGTGCCGTCGCACAGCGAGTCGTTCGGCCTGGTCGCGGCGGAGGCGCAGGCATCGGGCACGCCGGTGGTGGCGGCCGCGGTGGGCGGGCTGCGCACCGTGGTCGAGGACGGTGTCTCGGGCGTCCTCGTGCCCGACCACGAGCCCGAGAGCTGGGCCCTGGCCCTCAAGAGCCTCCTGGACGACGACGCGCTCCGTGCCCGCCTGGCCGTGGGCGCCCGCGCGTCCGCGACCAGGTTCGGCTGGGACCGCGCCGCCGAGGAGATGCTGGACGTCTACGAGTCGGCGAGAAAGTACCGTCGCGCGTCGCTGTGACGCCGACGGCGGCCCCGGGCCGGCGTCATGCTCGAGCTCTCCGAGAGTGCGGCAAGATGGGGGCATGACCTACAACCTTGTGCTGCTTCGCCATGGCGAGAGCTTGTGGAACGCGAAGAACCTGTTCACCGGCTGGGTGGACGTCGCCCTCTCCGAGAAGGGCGTCGAGGAGGCGAAGCGCGGTGGCGCGCTCCTCAAGGAGGCCGGCGTGCACCCGGACATCCTGCACACGTCGCTGCTGCGCCGCGCGATCATGACGGCGAACCTGGCGCTCGACGTCGCCGACCGTCACTGGATCCCGGTCAAGCGCAGCTGGCGCCTCAACGAGCGCCACTACGGCGCGCTGCAGGGCAAGGACAAGAAGCAGACGCTCGAGGAGTTCGGCGAGGAGCAGTTCATGCTCTGGCGCCGCTCCTACGACGTGCCGCCGCCCGAGATCGAGCTGGGCTCCGAGTTCAGCCAGGACAGCGACCCCCGCTACGCCGACGCCCCCGTCATCCGCACGGAGGCCCTCAATCTCGTGCTCGAGCGCGCCCTGCCGTACTGGGAGAGCGAGATCGTGCCCGACCTCAGGGCCGGCAAGACCGTGCTCGTCGCTGCCCACGGCAACTCGCTGCGCGCCCTGGTGAAGCACCTCGACGGTGTCTCCGACGAGGCCATCGCCGGCCTGAACATCCCGACGGGCATCCCGCTGGTCTACGAGCTGGACGAGGAGACCCTCGCCCCGGTGAAGGCCGGCGGCACCTACCTGGACCCGGAGGCGGCGAAGGACGCGATCGCCGCGGTGGCCAACCAGGGCCGCTGAACCACCGGTCACCAGTCAGCTCGAGAACGACCTGAGGGGCCGATTCCCGGCGGAATCGGCCCCTCAGGTCGTTCTCGGACGAGACCCGCTCGTCCGGGCGCGTCACTCGTCGTGGAAGTCGCCCGTCACCAGGAACGTCACGCGCCTCGCCACGGACACACCGTGGTCGCCGAACCGCTCGTAGTAACGAGCCACGAGCGTCACGTCGACGGCCTCCTGGACCGTGCCCTGCCACTCGGGCGCCAGGAGCTTGTTGAACGACTCCTGGTGCAGCTCGTCGAGCCGGTCGTCCTCCCGCTCGAGAGCCTCCGCCACCGTGAGGTCGCGCGTGGCCAGCAGCTTGGTGGTGCGCTGGGCCACGCGCACCGCGGCGTCGTGCATGTTCACGAAGGTCTCGCGGGCCTCAGGCACGATCGCCTGCGCCGGGTAGCGGCCGCGTGCCACCTGTGCCACGTGCCGGGCGAGGTCGCCCATGCGCTCCAGCGAGGAGCTCATGCGCAGGGCGCTCACGACGACCCGCAGGTCGGTCGCGACCGGGGCCTGCTGCGCGAGCAGGTGCACGCAGCGTGCGTCGAGCGAGTCCTCGAGGGCATCGATGGTCTTGTCGGAGGCGATCACCTCCTGGGCCAGCTGGAGATCGGCTTCCAGCAGCGCTGTGCCGGCACGGGTGATGGCGGACTCCACGAGCCTGCTCATCTCGGTCAGGTCGTCTCCGACCTGCTGGAGCTCAGCTTCGAAGATCTGTCGCATCGGTTTCCTCTCGCACTCGGGGCGCGCGGACGGGTACGCGTCCGCTGTCGCGCCGCCGAGGGCGGGCAGGGCCGACGCGCGGCCGGGCCCACCGCCCGGACAAGTACCGGAACGGCGCACGGCACGGCTACCGCCCGCACCCGCCAAGGTTCGACGGCGCGATGTACCGGGAGGTTAACGATCCTCCTCCCTGACATGAACAGTAGGCGACACGATCGTCCGAGCGCCCGCCGACGTCGTTCCGCGGGTGAGATGTCGACCTACCCTGGAGTCGTGGACGGAATCATCTCCGGGGTACCGGTGCTGGCCGCCGGGATCCTCGGCGTGATCGTCGGCGTGGTTGCCACCGTGGCGTTCCGCGTCTCCGAGCGGCAGCAGCACGCCCTGGCACAGACCGAACCCGACGAGCTCGACGCGGGTCTCGTCCGCGTGCTCTCAGTGCTGCGCTCCGCCGCCGTCGTGCTCGACGGCGAGGACGAGGTGATCCGGGCGTCGCCGCCGGCCTACGCGCTGGGCGTGGTGCGCAACGACGCGCTGGTCCACCCGGCGATCACCGACCTGGTGGCCCTGGTGCGGCGCGACGGCGTCATCCGTGAGCAGGAGCTGGAGCTGCCGCGCGGCCCCGTGGGCCAGGGCACCGTGCTGCTGCAGGTGCGCGTGGCGCCGCTGGGCCTCGAACGGCTGCTGGTGCTCGCCGAGGACCGGACGGAGGCGCGCCGGGTCGAGGCGATCCGCCGAGACTTCGTGGTCAACGTCTCGCACGAGCTGAAGACGCCGGTGGGTGCCCTGGCGCTCCTGGCGGAGACGGTGGCCGACGCGGCGGACGACCCCGTCGCCGTGCGCCGGTTCACCGAGCGCATGCAGCGCGAGGCGGTCCGGCTGTCGGCACTGGTGCAGGAGATCATCGAGCTGTCGCGCCTGCAGGGTGCCGGCGCGGTGCCGAAGCTGACCCCCGTCCCGATCCGCGAGGTCGTGGAGGAGGCGGTCGACCGGGCCCGCACCACCGCGCAGTCCAAGAACATCGCGATCACCATGGGCGGCGACCTGGACACCGAGGTCTACGGCGACCACAACCTCCTGGTCACCGCGGTCCGCAACCTGGTGGACAACGCCGTCGCCTACTCCGGGCCCGCCAGCCGCGTGGGCGTCGGGGTGAACGAGCGTGGCGGTCTCGTCGAGATCGCCGTCGTCGACCAGGGCGTGGGGATCGCGGAGGACGCGCAGGACCGCGTCTTCGAGCGCTTCTACCGGGTCGATCCCGCGCGTTCGCGCGACACGGGTGGCACCGGGCTCGGGCTCAGTATCGTCAAGCACGTCGCGGCCGACCACGGTGGCGACGTCACGATGTGGTCGGAGCCCGGCCGGGGTTCGACCTTCACCCTGCGGATTCCGTCCGCCGACCGGCCGGACACGGCCGGCTCCTCGCCGGAGCGCGCCGGGCGACAGGACCAGCAGGGACAGCACAAGGCCGCGGACAACGAGGCCACGAAGAACGAGGAGGTAGGTGCGTGACGCGCATCCTGGTGGTAGAGGACGAAGAGTCGTACCGGGACCCGCTGACGTACCAGCTGACCCGCGAGGGTTTCGAGGTGGTCGAGGCCGCCGACGGCAACTCGGCGCTCGCTGCGTACGACGCGGAGGGGGCGGACCTGGTCCTGCTCGACCTGATGCTGCCGGGTCTGTCGGGCACGGAGGTGTGCCGGGAGCTGCGGGCACGCGGCGACGTGCCGGTCATCATGCTGACCGCCAAGGACTCGGAGATCGACAAGGTGGTGGGCCTGGAGCTCGGCGCCGACGACTACGTGACCAAGCCGTACTCGTACCGGGAGCTGCTGGCCCGCGTGCGCGCGGTGCTGCGCCGCCGGCAGCCCAACGAGTCGGCGGAGCACGACGAGGACGGGGTGCTCGAGGTCGGACCCGTACGGATGGACGTGGAGCGGCACACCGTCGCCGTGTCCGGGGAGAGCGTGGCCCTGCCGCTCAAGGAGTTCGACCTGCTCGAGCTGCTGCTGCGGAACGCCGGCCGGGTGCTGACGCGTGGCCAGCTCATCGACCGCGTCTGGGGTGCCGACTACGTGGGCGACACCAAGACGCTCGACGTCCACGTGAAGCGCATCCGCTCGAAGATCGAGCCGGACCCCGGTACGCCCAAGTACCTCCTCACGGTGCGCGGCCTGGGCTACAAGCTGGCCGACGACGAGGCATGAGCCCCCGCGGCGTGCGGCCGTCACGTGTCGCACGTCACGGGTGGCGCCACCGAAGGTCACCTTCAGTTCATCTGGTGTTTGCTCGCGAGACCCCGCTCGTGAGTAGTTTCGCGATCCGTGAGCACCTCCCCCTACACCCGTCTCCTCTCTGCCGCCACCGCAGGAGCCCTCGTGCTGCCGCTCGCGGGCTGCGGCGCGGTCGCGCTGCCGGGTCTCGGGGCAGGTGACGAGCCGACTGCCGACCCCGGGTCGTCCGTCGTCGGAAGCTTCCGTGGGGCGGGTGCCTCGTCCCAGGAAGCCGCGATGGAGGCATGGATCAGCGGCTTCCAGGAGCAGCACCCGGACGCCGCGATCGAGTACGACCCCGTCGGCTCGGGCGCCGGGCGCGAGGACTTCCTCGCGGGCAGGACGGCCTTCGGCGCCTCCGACGTCGCGCTCAGCGACGAGGAGATGGCGGCGTCCGGTCCGGCGTGCGACGGCGGGAACGCCATCGACCTGCCGGTCTACATCAGCCCGATCGCCGTGGCCTTCAACCTCGAGGGCATCGACCGGCTGAACCTGTCCTCCGACCTGATGGCGCGGATCTTCACCGGACAGATCACCCGGTGGGACGACCCGGCGATCGTCGCGGCGAACCCCGAGGCGAAGCTCCCCGCGCTGACGATCACGCCGGTGCACCGGTCCGACGACTCGGGCACCACCGAGAACTTCGCCGACTACCTCCACGCGACCGCGCCGGACTCGTGGCCGCACGAGCCGGACGGTCTGTGGCCCCTGCCGGAGGGGTTCGCCGCCGACGGCACGAGCGGCGTGACCGACACCGTGCGGTCGACCCCCGGCGGCATCACCTACGCGGACGCCTCCGCTACGGCCGACCTCGGACGCGTGGCCATCAAGGTGGGCGAGGAGTACGTGCCCTACAGCGCCGACGCGGCGGCCGCCGTCGTCGACCTCTCACCGCGGATCGAGAACCGTTACGAGCACGACCTCGCGTTCGTGCTCGACCGCAAGATCGACAAGCCCTTCGCCTATCCGATGGTGCTGGTCTCCTACCTCGTCGTGTGCTCGCGGTACGAGGACAAGGCGGAGGGCAGGTTCGTCAAGGAGTTCGTCGAGTACGTCGCGTCCGCCGAGGGGCAGGAGCGCGCGGCGGCCGCCGCGGGCAGCGCGGTCATCTCGAGCGACCTCCAGGACTGGATCGCCGACGCCGCCAAGGCCATCTACCTGACGCAGGACCGCCCGGACGACCAGTCGGTCGACCAGGCACAGGACCAGCCCGGAGGGGCGGCCTGACAGGTGAGGAAAGCCACGGCGTGCCATGGTGGAGGTGTTGCGGATCACCCGCTCTACGCGGGCTTGTTCACCTTCCGTTCACCTATATCTGGTGAGCAGGTCACTCCACCTGCCTAGCGTCCCGACTGACGCGCCGGCGATCGCCGCGCGTACGACTTGAACAGGATGGAACGACACGTGAAGATCAGCCGATTCCCCCGCGTTGGCTCCGCTGTCATGGTGGGCGCGCTCGCGCTGAGCCTCGCAGCCTGCGGTTCCGACCCGTCGGCCGGTGAGACCACCGGCACCTCCGGCGAGTCTGACCTGTCCGGCGAGCTCAATGGCGGCGGCGCCTCGTCGCAGGAGTCCGCGATGGAGGCGTGGCGTGCGGGCTTCCAGAGCCAGCACCCGGACGTCACCGTGAACTACGACCCGATCGGGTCCGGCGGTGGCCGCGAGAGCTTCATCTCCGGCGCCTACCCGTTCGCCGGCTCGGACGCCGCTCTGGAGGACGAGGAGCTGGCCGAGGCCGAGGCCCAGTGCGGCGAGGGTGGCGTCATCCAGTACCCCGCCTACATCTCCCCCGTGGCCGTCGCCTTCAACCTCGAGGGCGTCGACACCCTGAACATGTCCGCCGAGACGATCGCCAAGATCTTCGCCGGCGACATCACCGCCTGGGACGACGAGGCGATCGCCGACGACAACCCGGACGCCGAGCTGCCCAGCACGGACATCACGGTCGTGCACCGCTCGGAGGACTCCGGCACCACGGAGAACTTCCAGGAGTACCTGCACACCGTCGTCCCGGACGTCTGGACCTGGGAGGCCGAGGGGATCTGGCCGATCAAGGGCCAGGAGTCCGCACAGGGCACCTCCGGTGTGGTCAGCGCGGCGCAGGCCGGCGAGGGCACCATCACCTACGCCGACGCGTCGCAGGTCGATGACCTGGGCACGGTCGCCGTCGGCGTCGGCGGCGAGTTCGTCGAGTACAGCCCCGAGGCCGCTGCCGCCGTCGTCGAGGGTTCGCCGCGCGTCGAGGGCACGAGCGAGAACGTCTTCGCCTACGACCTCAAGCGCGACATCGCGGGTACCTACCCGATCGTCCTGGTCTCCTACCACCTGGCCTGCGGCACGTACGACGACGCCGCCACGGCCGACCTGGTCAAGGGCCTCTACACCTACATCCTGAGCGACGAGGGCCAGGCCAAGGCCGCCGAGGCGGCGGGCTCCGCCCCGCTCCCGACGTCGCTCACCGAGCAGTTCCTGCCTGCGGTCGAGGCGATCACGGCCGGCTGACCCCAGCCGCCGCGTACTACCTGGTAGCACACCCGGCCGGTGGCCGGGCCGCACGAGCACAGAGCTCGTGGCCCGGTCACCGGCACGGCTGTGCCAGGCTTGACCTCACACAGACACGACGAGCCGAGGAACATCTGTGACCACCACTGACAGCCCGCCCGCTCCTGTGGCGCCGGTCCGGCGCCGACGGTCGAGCGGCGACACCGAGCGGGGCTTCAGCCGGACCTTCCGCTGGATCGCGACGGGGGCCGGCGCCCTGATCCTCGCGACGCTGGCCGCAGTCGCCCTGTTCCTGATCGTGCGGGCGTGGCCCGCCATGACGGCGAGCTCGGAGGCGCTGGCGGAAGCGGTCCCGAGGTACCCCGACGACACGTCGTTCATCGAGTACGTCGGACCGCTCATCTTCGGCACGCTGCTCGCCGCGGTGCTGGCCCTGCTCATCGCCACCCCCGTCGCCATGGGGGTCGCGCTGTTCATCTCGCACTACGCGCCCCGCCGGCTCGCCCAGGCCCTCGGTTACCTGGTCGACCTGCTCGCGGCGATCCCCTCGGTGGTCTACGGCCTCTGGGGGTTCACCGTCCTGGCGCCGGTCCTCGCGCCCCTCTGGACGTGGCTCAACACCTGGTTCGGGTGGTTCCCGCTGTTCGCCGGCGACGTGTCGCCGACGGCCCGGACCATGGCGACCGTCGCCGTCGTGCTCGCCGTGATGATCCTGCCGATCATCACAGCGGTCTCCCGAGAGGTCTTCCTGCAGACCCCCAAGCTGCACGAGGAGGCGGCGCTCGCGCTCGGTGCCACCCGGTGGGAGATGGTCCGCACGGCGGTCCTGCCCTTCGGCCAGTCCGGCGTCATCTCCGCCGCGATGCTGGGCCTCGGCCGCGCGCTCGGCGAGACCATGGCCGTGCTGATGATCCTGTCGCCGGGCTTCCTCTACTCGTTCAAGATCTTCCAGGCGGCGCAGCAGCAGACCATCGCCGCCTACATCGCCCTGGACTTCCCGGAGGCGAGCGGCCTGGCCGTCAACGCGCTGATCGCCACCGGCCTCGCGCTGTTCGTCATCACGCTGGCGGTGAACATGGCCGCACGGGCCATCGTCGCCCGCCGCAAGGATTTCTCGGGGGCCAACTGATGAGCACCGACACGACGACCAAGGACTCGACGGAGTACACCCGTGCGCTCCTGACGACCGCTGAACCGCGCCGCAGGCGCACCGACCGGATCATGGCCGGCCTCATCTGGTCCGCCTTCGCGCTGGCGATGATCCCGCTGGTGTCGCTGCTGTGGACCGTGCTGTTCAGCGGTGCGGGCCGGATGTCCCTCGACTTCCTGCAGTACTCGATGCGCGGCATCTTCGGCGGAGACCCGAGCGGCGGCATCTACCACGCGATCATGGGCACGCTGATCATCACCGGCTGCGCAACGCTGATCTCCGTGCCGATCGGCATCCTCGTCGCCATCTACCTGGTGGAGTACGGGCGTGGCCCGCTGGCCCGCGCGGTGACGTTCTTCGTGGACGTCATGACGGGCATCCCGTCGATCGTCGCCGGTCTCTTCGCGGTCTCGCTCTTCACGATCTTCTTCGGGCCAGGTGCTCGGTTCGGCCTCATCGGAGCCGTCGCCCTGTCGGTGCTGATGATCCCCGTGGTGGTGCGGTCCTGCGAGGAGATGCTGAAGCTCGTGCCCAACGAGCTCCGTGAGGCGTCGTACGCGCTCGGCGTGCCCAAGTGGCTCACGATCGTCCGCATCGTGCTCCGCACCTCCGTGGCGGGTCTGACCACCAGCGTGCTGCTGGCGGTCGCGCGTGTCATCGGCGAGACGGCGCCGCTCCTCGTCGCGGTCGGTGTCACGGACTCGATCAACTTCGACCCTTCCGACGGCCGCATGATGACGCTGCCGGTGTTCATCTACCGGCAGTACAGCCAGGGCGACGCACCCTGCCGTGAGGGCCAGGCGAACTGTGTGGCGGACATCGCGCTCCAGAACGCGTGGGGTGCCGCCCTGACGCTGATCGCGATCGTGATGATCCTCAACATCGCCGGCCGCCTCGTGAACCGCTGGTTCGCACCGAAGACCCGCTGACCCAAGACCACAGCTCAGCTCACCCGAAGCCACAGCCCGAAGGAACTTCACGATGGCCCAGCGCATCGACGTCAAGGACGTCAACATCTACTACAGCGACTTTCGTGCTGTCGAGGGCGTCACGATGACCGTCGACCCCAAGTCCGTGACGGCCTTCATCGGTCCGTCGGGCTGCGGCAAGTCGACCTTCCTCCGCACCCTCAACCGGATGCACGAAGTGATCCCCGGAGCGTACGTGGAGGGCAAGGTCGAGCTCGAGGGTGTCGACCTGTACGGCGACGACGTCGACCCGGTGGCGGTACGCCGGAACATCGGCATGGTGTTCCAGCGGCCGAACCCGTTTCCCACGATGTCGATCAAGGACAACGTGCTCGCGGGCGTCAAGCTGAACAACCGCAAGATCTCCAAGTCCGAGGCCGACCACCTGGTCGAGTCCTCCTTGCGCGGCGCCAACCTCTGGAACGAGGTCAAGGACCGCCTGGACCGGCCGGGGTCCGGCCTGTCGGGCGGTCAGCAGCAGCGCCTCTGCATCGCCCGCGCCATCGCGGTGAAGCCGCAGGTGGTGCTCATGGACGAGCCGTGCTCGGCCCTGGACCCGATCTCCACCCTGGCGATCGAGGACCTCATCCAGGAGCTCAAGAAGGACTACACGATCGTCATCGTGACGCACAACATGCAGCAGGCGGCGCGCGTGAGCGACCGGACGGCGTTCTTCAACATCGCGGGCACCGGCAAGCCGGGAAAGCTCATCGAGATGAACGACACCGCGACGATCTTCTCGTCGCCCGCGGAGAAGGCCACCGAGGACTACGTCTCGGGCCGCTTCGGGTGACGACCGCCTGAGCGGACGTCGAAGCCGGTGGGTGCGGCGTGGGAGACCACGCGGTACCCACCGGCTTCGTCATGCCTTGGGAGTGCGGCTCAGTCCGTCGGAGTGCCGGACGGCGACGGCGAGGCCGTGGCCGCGGCGCTGGGCAGGTGCTCCGCGTACTCCGGGAGCGTGCCGTCGAGGATCGGCAGCTTGAACTCCTCGGTCTCGCCGGCGGCGGACAGGGTCGCGTCGACGTAGCTGCCCGGAGGCGCGCTCACGGTGTCGAACTGGACGGTCTCGCCGGTCGCGGTGCCCAGGTAGACGGTGCCGCCGGCCGGGACCTCCAGCGACACGGGGGCGCCGTCGGGGTGCTCGAGCGTGAACGTCGCGTCGTCCTGGGTCTCGTTGGTGAGCGCGCCGAGGAGGTTGCCCGGCTCACCCTCAGCCGCGGACACGAGCAGCAGGTTGATGCCGCGCAGCTCGTCACCGTCCACGCTCTGGATCCTGACGCCGGTGCCGTCGGACGGGTCGTAGTTCAGCGTCGTGGTGCTCGGGGCGCAGCCCGCCAGGAGGAGAGCCCCCGTGGCGGAGACCGCCGCGAGGGCGATGGTGCGGGCGCCTCGGGCGGCGGTGGCGCGACGGGACACGGTGAACTCCCTGGTGTTCGTATGGTTCGGGTGGGGGTCGGATCCCCGCCACATCCTAATGGTCCTGGGCCGGTACCCGCGCATCGCGGTCCCGGGCGAAATGCCCGGTCAGGGCGTGGCAACGGTCACGGCTCCGGAACGATCCGACCGAGGGTGGTGGGACGGTGGCCACCTGAAATTCGCCCGCTCGCGGCGCTGTGACCTGCGGAAACGCAGTCCGTAGCCCTACCCTGACAACGCCAAGGGCGCAACTTCTTGAGATCACGCCGTGGTAACCTGGTTTCAGGGAAAGGGGACATCTGCAGATGACGTTCACAGTAGGCGAGACGGTTGTCTACCCGCACCATGGCGCGGCGCTGATCGAAGAGATCAAGACCCGCAAGATTCGCGGCGAAGAAAAGATGTACCTCAAGCTCAAGGTTGCCCAGGGTGACCTCACCATCGAGGTTCCGGCGGAAAACGTCGACCTCGTTGGCGTGCGCGATGTCGTCGGCCAAGAGGGCCTCGACCGCGTGTTCGAGGTCCTCCGCGCGCCGTACACAGAAGAGCCCACCAACTGGTCACGCCGGTACAAGGCGAACCTCGAGAAGCTTGCGTCCGGCGACGTCATCAAGGTGGCCGAGGTCGTTCGCGACCTGTCCCGCCGAGACGCCGACCGCGGTCTTTCCGCAGGCGAGAAGCGCATGCTTGCCAAGGCCCGCCAGATCCTCGTGTCCGAGCTCGCTCTGGCCGAGCACACCGAAGAGGAGAAGGCGGAAGCGATCCTCGACGAGGTCCTCGCTTCCTGACTTACCCACAGGATCCCTCGCACGTCTGACGTACCAGTCAGGACCCGGTGCTCGCGCCCCACGGGATCCTTCGCTTCAATCACGATCCTGTGGGGACCCGCGACGAGATGACGACCCTTGCAATCCTGACGGCCGCCGGCTCGGGATCCCGACTAGGGCGCGACCTGCCGAAGGCTCTGGTGGAGCTTGACGGCTTTCCACTTGTGCTGCACGCCGCGCGACGCCTCGCGGCGTCGGGCGTCGTGGACTCCCTCGTGGTGACCGCACCCGAGGGCCTGGTCCGCGTCATGACGGACCTCCTGGCCGACGATCCGTACGTGCAGATCGCGGTCCAGGTGACCGACGGCGGGCCCACCAGGCAGGCGTCGGTCGCGGCCGGGCTGGCGCTCGCCCGTCCGGGGGACGACGTCGTGCTGGTGCACGACGCCGCGCGCCCCCTCGTCCCGTCGGACCTCGTCCAGCGGGTCGTGGGCGCGGTCCGCCGCGGCCACGGCGCGGTGGTCCCCGGGCTGCCCGTCGTCGACACGGTCAAGCAGGTGCGCCCCGACGGTGACGCAGAGCTGGTCACGGGCACCCCCGACCGCTCGATGCTGCGTGCCGTGCAGACGCCGCAGGGGTTCGCCCGCGACCTGCTCGTCCGCGCGCACCGCACGGGTGCCGGCCGGGCCGCCGCGGAACACCTGGCGGCGACCGACGACGCCGGCCTCGTCGAGGCCCTCGGCGAACCGGTCCACATGGTCGCGGGGGACGTGGCCGCCTTCAAGATCACCACCGAACGCGATCTGTGGCTCGCGTCCCTCGTGCTGCAGGAGACCAACGCATGACCGACCAGTCCAGCACGCCGGACACCCCGCGACCTGCACCGGCCGCGTACCAGCTCCCCCGTACCGGGATCGGGGTCGACGTGCACGCTTTCGCGCCCGACGGCTCGGGTCGCGAGATGTGGCTCGGTGGCCTGCACTGGCCGGGGGAGCGCGGCCTGGCCGGGCACTCCGACGCCGACGTCGCGGCGCACGCGGCGGCGGACGCACTGTTCTCGGCGTCGGCCCTCGGCGACCTCGGGTCGCACTTCGGGACCGGCCGGCCCGAGTGGGCGGGAGCGTCCGGGACCACCCTGCTGGCGGAGGCCGCGAGGCGCGTCCGGGCTGCTGGGTACATGATCGGTAACGTGGCAGTCCAAGTGATCGGAAATCATCCGCGGGTCGGCACGCGGCGCGACGAGGCACAGGCGGCTCTGTCCGCCGCCGCGGGAGCGCCCGTGTCCCTGACCGCTACCACCACGGACGCGCTCGGTCTGACGGGTCGCGGTGAGGGCGTCGCGGCGATCGCGACGGCCCTCGTCGTACCCGATGCCGGGAGTCAGGTATGAACAAGCGCAAGCCGCTCGACGAACGGCGTGCCGAGATCGTCGAGGCCGGCCTGAGCGTCGCGATGCGTGAGGGCGTCGAGTCGGTGACCGTGCGCAGGGTGGCGCAGGAGGCCGGGATCTCGCTCGGCACCGTGCACTACTGCTTCGACGACAAGGACGCGATGCTGCGCGCCATGGGCCGCGCGATCGCGATGCGAGCGTCGGAGCCGGTGCTCTCCGCGCTCGACGTCGGGCCGGACCGGATGGCTCTCGCGGAGGGCACCGTCGAGGCGCTGCTGGTCGGCCTCAAGCAGAACCAGCACATGCGGCTGCTGACGTTCGAGTTCGCGGTCTCGGGCGCGCGGACGCCAGTGCTGCGCGAGGTCGCACAGGCGCACCTCAAGCAGAGCATCGCCATGACCAGGGAGTACCTGCAGCGGCTGGCCGACGTCGCGGGCGTCAGGTACCGCACGGAGGTCGGCACGCTGGCGCGCATGACGGCGCTCCGCATCGACGGCATCGAGCTCGCGTGGATGGTGGACCAGGACGACGAGGCCGCGCGCGAGGGGTTCGCGGTCCTCGCGCACGACGTGTTCGACGACATGGAACCGGTCTAGGCGCCGAAGACCCGCTCCGTGTAGGGGTTGGCGAACACGCCCCCGGGGTCAGCGGCCGCGCGCGTCCGGCGGAAGTCCGGCAGACGGCGGTACTGGCCGGCGAGGTACTCGGCGTCGCGGGTGTGCATCTTGCCCCAGTGGGGACGCCCGCCCACTGCCGTGAAGATCGGCTCGGCGGCCTCGAAGTAGCGCGCGTGCGGCAGACGCCAGTACTGCTGGACGGCGATGTACGCGGTCTCGCGGCCGTACGCGGTGGAGAGCCAGACGTCGTCGGCGGGCGCGAAGCGCACCTCCACGGGGAACGGGATGTTCTCGCCGCTGGACCGGCGCCAGGCGGCGAGCTCGCCCAGCACCTCGACGACGGCGGCACGCGGTATCGCGTACTCCATCTCGCGGAACCGCACGCGGCGGTTGGTGCAGAACACCTCGTGCGCGGGGGCCGTGTACCGCCGGGCCGTCAGCGCCCGGGTCGCGAGCTCGCCGAGCGCCGGTGTCGTGGCGGGAAACGCCGTCGCGATCCGGTTGGTCACCTCGAACAGCCCGTTCGACAGGACCTCCTCGTCGAGGAAGGTGCGGGCCGCCCCGGCGAGCCGTCGTCCGCGACGGCCGACGCTCGAACCGGCGTGCTGCTCCGGCTCGACCCGCATGTTGCGCATGGTCAGTGCCCGATGCGTGGCGGGAAACCAGAGGAACTCGAAGTGGTCGTTGTCCGCGACGAGGTCGTGGACGGACTCCAGGATGCGGTCCATCGGCCAGGGCTCCTCGACGGCGTACAGGTCGAAGGCGGGGACGGCCTCGATGGTCACGGTGCTCAGCACACCCGTCGCGCCGAGGCCGAGCCGGGATGCCTCGAACAGGTCGTGCCGCTCGGTCGGCGTGGCTCGGGTGACCTCACCGTCGGGCCCTACGACCGTCAGGGCGCGCACCTGGGTGGCTAGACCGCCGAACCGGGCGCCGGTGCCGTGCGTGCCCGTGGAGATGGCGCCTGCCACCGACTGCTGGTCGATGTCGCCGAGGTTCTGCATGCCGAGCCCGCGCTCGGCCAGGACCCGGTTGAGCTGGCGCAGCCGCATGCCGGCGCCCACGGTGACGAGGGCGTGGCCCGTGTCCGGGTCCCGCTCGACACGGTGCAGGGCGTTCAGCCGGTCGAGGTTGACCTGCACGCCCTCCGTGGCGGCCGCCGGCGCGAACGAGTGCCCTCCGCCGACGACGCGGACCTGGTGGCCCTCCCGCACCGCGCGACGCACGGCGTCGGACAGCTCGTCCTCCGAGGCCGGCTGTTCCAGCCGTACAGGTGTCACGCTGACGGTGCGTGCCCAGTTCGTCCAGATCACGGATGCACTATCGCACGCCCCCGCGCGGCGGACCAGAGCCAAGATCTCGGGCGCGAACCGCCTGGTGGGCCGCGCCGTGCCCCGAGCCGGAGGAGTAGCGTGCGGTCATGAGCTCCGCAGCAGACACCGTCGCGCGGCTGTCCGCCGCCACCTCCGGACTGCCCGCGCCCCTCGCCGTCGTGGACCTGGACGTGTTCGACGCCAACGCGCTCGACCTCCTCAAGCGCGCCGACGGCGTGCCCGTCCGCGCCGCGTCGAAGTCGGTGCGCGTGCGCTCGCTCGTCGAGCGCGCTGCCGGGCACGGGTTCGCCGGCGTCATGGCGTACTCGCTGCGCGAGGCGCTGTGGCTGGTCAGCAGGGGTGTGCGCGACGTGCTGGTCGGATACCCGACGGTGGACAGGCAGGCGCTCGCGACGCTGGCGGCCGACGCGACGGCCCGCGCGGAGATCACCCTGATGGTCGACGACGTCGCCCACCTCGGCCTGATCGCGGACGCCGAACGACCGGTCGGCGGCGTGCGCGGCACGGCGGACGGCGGCCCGGTCCAGGTGTGCCTGGACGTCGACTGCTCGCTGCGCGTCGGCGTCGGTGCGCTGACCGCCCACCTCGGGGTGCGGCGCTCACCGCTGCGCGAGCCCGGCGACGTCGCCGCCCTCGCGACGGTGGCCCAGGCGAAGGGCCTGAGCGTGCGCGGTCTCATGTTCTACGAGGCCCAGGTGGCGGGCCTGCCCGACACGAGCCCCGCCGTCCGGCTCGTCAAGAGCCTCTCGATGCGCGAGGTGAACGAGCGCAGGGTGCGGATCCTCGCGGCGGTGCGGGACGCCGTCGGGCAGGAGGTGGAGCTCGTCAACGCGGGCGGGACCGGGTCCGTCGAGGTGAGCGGGGGCGCTCCTGGCGTCACCGAGGTCACGGCGGGCTCCGGCCTGTACGCGCCCGGCCTGTTCGACGGCTACCGCTCCTTCCAGGCGCGCCCCGCCGCGTTCTTCGGGCTCGACGTCGTGCGTGAGCCCGCGCCCGGCTGGGTGACCGCCTTCGCGGGCGGGTACGCGGCGTCGGGCAAGGCAGGTGCCGCACGCCTGCCCCGCCTGTTCACGCCCGGCTACGCCCTGAGCGGCCCGGAGGGCGCCGGCGAGGTGCAGACACCGCTGCGCGTGACCCGCGGGCTCTCGCCCGACGGCCGGCTGCACACCGGCGACCGGGTATGGCTGCGGCACGCGAAGGCGGGGGAGATGATGGAGCGGTTCGACCGGGTCCACCTCGTCCGCGGTACCGAGATCGTGGAGACCGTGCCGACGTACCGGGGTGAGGGAAAGAACTTCGGGTAGGCCGTCGAACCGGCCATCGGGTAGAACAGGGCTCATGTCCACTCTGCACCACCGCAACCGGCAGATGGCCGGCCGTGACCCGCACGAGCGGTCGCGCACCGCCACACCGTTGGAGCTGCTGTTCGACCTGGCGTTCGTCGTCGGGTTCGGCGTGGCGGGGGAGCAGGGCGCGCACCTGATCGCCGAGGGCCATGTGGCCGACGGCGTGATCGGCTTCGCGTTCTCGATGTTCGCGATCTGCTGGGCGTGGATCAACTTCTCCTGGTTCGCCTCGGCGTTCGACACCGACGACTGGTTCTACCGCGTCACCACGATGGTCCAGATGATCGGCGTCGTGGTGCTCGCGCTCGGGCTGCCGGAGATGTTCGGGTCGCTCGCCGAGGGCGAGCGCGTGCACAACGAGGTCATGGTCGCCGGGTACATCGTGATGCGGCTGGCACTGCTGGTGCAGTGGCTGCGCGCGGCCCGGCAGGCGCCCGCGTACCGGGCGACCTGCATGGCGTACGTGCGGACCCTCGTCGTCACGCAGGTCGGCTGGATCATCCTCGCCGTGGCGCCCGTGAGCGTGCCGGTCTTCTTCGTCGGCGGTGCGCTGCTGGGGATCGCCGAGATGGCGGGTCCCTGGCTCGCCGAGCGGGGGCGGGGACGCCTCGCGGAGCACGCCGTGGCACGCGCACCACATCGCCGAGCGGTACGGCCTGCTGGCGATCATCACGCTCGGTGAGGGCGTGATCGGCACCGTCGCCACGCTGTCCGCGGTCGTCGAGGAGTCAGGATGGACGGTCGACGCCGCCCTCGTGGCGCTCGCGGGTACGGGCCTCACGTTCGGCCTCTGGTGGACGTACTACCTCACGCCGGACGCCGAGATGCTGCACCGGCACCGCGAGCGGTCGTTCGTCTGGGGCTACGGGAACATCGTGATCTTCGCCGCCCTCGCGGGCGTGGGTGCAGGCCTGCACGTGGCGGCCTACTACCTCGAGGGGCACTCCCACATCGGCGCCGTCGGGACTGTGCTGGCGGTCGCCGTGCCGGTGCTCGTCTTCGTCCTCGCCGACTACACACAGTTCGGCATCCTGACCCGGTCGTTCGACCGGCTGCACCTGTTCATCATCGTCGGCACGGTGGTCGTCCTCGTGGCGGCGGTCGCCGCTGCCGCTGCCGGGCTGCCCATGTCGTGGGCGCTCCTGCTGGTCATGCTCGCGCCGGTGGTGTCGGTCGTCGGTTTCGAGCTGCGTGGGCACCGTCACGTGGCGCGCCTGCTCGCGGGCGACGTCGCCGCCTGACGCCCGGGCGCACACTACTGACGTAGAGACAGTAGTGTGCGGTCATGCGAGCAGAAGTGACTGTGCACATGGACGCGGACCCGCGCCAGGTCTGGGACCTGCTCAGCGATGTCACGCGAGTGGGTGAGCTGAGCCCCGAGACCTTCGAGGCGGAGTGGACCGACGGGGCCACCGGCCCCGCCGTCGGCGCGCACTTCCGGGGACACGTCCGGCGCAACGGGGTGGGACCCGTGTACTGGACGCAGTGCAAGGTGACCCACTGCGAGCCGGGCCGGGACTTCGGCTTCACCGTGTACATGGGTGGGAAGCGCCTGAACAACTGGCGCTACCGGCTGGTGCCCGCGGACGGCGGATGCGACGTCACCGAGTCGTTCGAGCTGGAGCAGCGCGGCGTGTCCCGCGTGTACTGGGCGCTGGCGGGCTGGCACCGCCGTCGGGCCAACGTGCGGGGCATGCGGCAGACCCTGGAGCGAGCCCGGGCCGTCGTCGAGGCGGAGAGCTGAAGCGCCGGTACCCTTGACAGGTGACTATCCGCCTGTTTGACACCGCTGCGCGCGAGGTGCGCGACTTCACCCCCATCACCCCGGGCGAGGTCGGCATCTACCTGTGTGGCGCTACCGTCCAGGCACCTCCGCACGTGGGCCACCTTCGTCCGGTCATCGCCTTCGACGTGCTGCGTCGCTGGCTCACCCGACGTGGCCTGAAGGTCACCCTGATCCGCAACGTCACCGACATCGACGACAAGGTGCTGGCCAAGTCGGCCGCCGCCGGCCGCGAGTGGTGGGCCCACGCGGCGCTGTACGAGCGGGTCTTCACCGAGGCGTACGACGCGCTCGGCGTCATCCCGCCCACCTACGAGCCGCGCGCCACGGGCAGCGTGCCCGAGATGGTCGGGCTCATGGACCGCCTGGTCGAGAAGGGGCACGCCTACAGCACGGGTGCGGGCAACGTCTGGTTCGACGTCCGCTCCTGGCCCGCCTACGGCGAGCTCACCCGGCAGAAGGTCGACGACCTCAGCCCGGAGGAGGGGGCGGGCGTCGTTGCGGGGTCCGCCGCGGAGGCCAAGAGGAACCCGCACGACTTCGCCCTGTGGAAGGCTCCCAAGCCGGGCGAGCCGGAGTCGGCCTCCTGGGACACCCCGTACGGGCGCGGCCGGCCCGGCTGGCACCTGGAGTGCTCCGCGATGGCTCGCCGCTACCTCGGCGAGACGTTCGACATCCACGGGGGCGGTCTCGACCTGCGGTTCCCGCACCACGAGAACGAGCAGGCGCAGTCGCGCGCGGCCGGCTACGGGTTCGCGCAGCGCTGGATGCACGTCGCCTGGGTGACGCAGTCCGGCGTGAAGATGTCGAAGTCCCTCGGCAACGGCCTGCTCGTCAGCGAGCTGCTCAGCCAGGCGCCCGCACCGGTGGTGCGGTACGCGCTCGTCGCCGTGCAGTACCGGTCCATGCTCGAGTGGGCGCCGGACACGCTCGACGAGGCCCGCACCACGTGGGAGCGCCTCTCCGGGTTCGTGACCCGCGCGTCGGAGCGGGTCGGCGAGGTCCCGGCAGAGGAGATCGCCAAGGCCGAGGTCCCCGAGGCCTTCGCGGCGGCGATGGACGACGACCTGAACGTGCCGCAGGGGCTCGCCGTCGTGCACGAGCACCTGCGCGCCGGGAACACCGCGCTCACCTCGGGGACCGACGCCGCCGTGCGCGACGAGCTGGTGACGCTGCGTGCGATGCTCGACGTGCTGGGTCTCGATCCGGCGGACCCGCAGTGGGTGACGTCGACCGACGACCGCTACGCCACGGCGCTCGACGGGCTCGTCGCGGCCGAGCTCAAGGCGCGCGCCGAGGCACGTGCCGCCAAGGACTGGGCCACCTCCGACGCGATCCGGGACCGCCTGGCGGCCGCCGGGATCGAGGTCCAGGACTCCGCCGACGGCGCCCGCTGGGCGCTCTCCTGAACTTTTCCCTGGTGGCCGAGCTTGTCGAGGCCACCGCTACCGAACCCGCGGTGGTCGCGACAAGCTCGACCACCGGCTGAGAGACGAGACACACCATGGCAGGAAACTCCAAGCGCGCCGGGGCGGTGCGCAAGACCGGCTCCAAGAAGGGAGCCCAGGTCGGCACCGGCGGTCACAGCCGCAAGGCGCTGCAGGGCAAGGGGCCGACGCCGAAGGCGGAGGACCGGACCTACCACCCCGCGCACCAGCGCAAGGTCGCGGCGGAGAAGCGTGTGGCCGCCGGGCGGCGACCGGGCGGCCCGGGCGGTCGCGGCGCGGGTCGCAAGGGCGCCGGCGCCACCGAGGTCGTCGCCGGCCGCAACGCGGTGCTCGAGGCGCTGCGCGCGGAGATGCCCGTCGAGGGCATCTACCTGGCCACGCACCTGGAGTCGGACGACCGCACCCAGGAGATCCTGGAGATCGCACACGCTCGCAGCCACCCGATGTTCGAGGCGTCGCGCCTCGACCTGGACAAGATCACCGACGGCGCCGTGCACCAGGGCGTGGCCATGAAGGTGCCGCCGTACGACTACAAGGACACCGAGGACCTGCTCGACGCGGCGGCCGAGGCGGGGGAGGCACCGCTGATCGTCGCGCTCGACAGCGTCACCGACCCGCGCAACCTCGGCGCGGTGCTCCGGTCCGCCGGCGCGTTCGGCGCGCACGGCGTGCTGGTGCCGGAGCGGCGCGCCGCCGGCGTGACGGCGTCGGCCTGGAAGGTCTCGGCCGGTGCCGCGGCCCGCGTGCCCGTGGCGCGCGCGACCAACCTGGCCCGCGAGCTCGCCGAGCTGAAGAAGTCCGGCTGCTTCGTCGTGGGGCTCGACGCCGGCGGCGACATGGAGGTGGGCGAGCTCGCGTACGCCACCGACCCGCTCGTGCTGGTCGTTGGCTCGGAGGGCAAGGGGCTGTCCCGCTTGGTGCGCGAGACGTGCGACGCCGTGGTCTCGATCCCGATCGCGACCACCACGGAGTCGCTGAACGCCGCGGTAGCCGCGGGTATCACCCTCTACGAGGTCGCGAAGCAGCGCGCGGTGGCGCCCTCGGGCGAGTGATCGGTAATCCGTCACGTGATCGGCAGCTCGGGCTGCCGATCACCTGACGTTCTACCGACTACTCGAGGTCTGCTGGATCGGTCTCGCCAGGGGCGAGGCCGAGTACCGCGTCCTCGTCCGGGCGGTGCCGCAGGACGTGCTCGACGTAGGACTCGGCGGCCTCGGGCAGCGGGATGTCCCGCTGCGCCTGCTGCGAGATGAACCAGCGGTGGTCGAGGATCTCGTGGAAGAGCTGCGCCGGCTCCAGCTTGCGGCGCAGCTCGCGCGGCACCGCGTCGATCGTCGGACGGAACACCTGGCGCACCCAGGCGTGCGCGACGATCTGCTCCTGGTCGTTCTGCCGGTCCGTCGCGGCGCGATAGCTGTCGAGGTCGTTGAGCATGCGGCGGGCCTGGTTCTCCTGCACGTCCAGCCCGGTGAGGCGGAGCAGGCGGCGGGAGTGGTGCCCGGCGTCGACCACCTTGGGCTGGATGCGCACCTTGGTGCCGTCGATGTCCGTGGTGATCTCGAGCTCGCCCACGTCGAAGCCGAGGTCGTTGAGCCGCTCGATGCGGGCGGCGACGCGCCAGCGGTCGTCGGAGTCGAACGCCTCCGAGCCGGTGAGGGCGTCCCACAGCTCCTGGTAGCGCTCCACGAGGGCATCGCCGATGGCGACCTCGTCGACGGCCTCGTCGAGCAGTTCGCCCGCGGAGAGGTCCATGAGCTCGCCGATGATGTTGGTACGGGCCAGGTCGACGTCGTAGTTGCGCTGGCCGTTGGTCAGCGTGCGGTGCATGTCGCCCGTCTCGGCGTCGACCAGGTAGGCGGCGAACGTCTCGGCGTCGCGCCGGAACAGGGTGTTCGACAGCGAGACGTCGCCCCAGTAGAAGCCCACGAGGTGCAGGCGCACCAGGAGCACCGCGAGGGCGTCGATGAGGCGCGTCGCCGTGTCCGGACGCAGGTCCTGGCTGAACAGCGCGCGGTACGGCAGCGAGAACTGCAGGTGCTCGGTGAGGAGCACGGCCTCGAGCCGCTCGCCGTCGGGCGCCCTGCGACCCGTGATGACGCCGACGGGGACCACCGAGGGCACCTCGATGCGGTGGAGCTGGCGCAGCAGCTCGTACTCGCGGTAGGCGACGGTCTCGCCGATCTCCTTGATCGCGAGCACGCGCCCCCCGTGGTTGACGAACCGGACCACGTGCCGCGAGATGCCCTGCGGCAGCGCGGCCAGGACGTCGTCGGGCCACTCGGCCAGGGGCACGTCCCACGGGAGGTCCAGCAGCGCGGGGTCGGGTGCGACCGCGGTGATCTGAAGGTTCTGCTGGGGCATGGGCACCATTCTGAACGACGGAAACGCCGAGGTAGAACTGTGGCGAGGTAGGGCGGCCCTCAGAGGCCGCCCTACC
>NZ_JBEZZF010000063.1:0-34478 GCF_040639055.1 Promicromonospora sp. NPDC023987
ACTCGGGTGGGTAAGCCTTGGGCACAACAACATCCTTCCAGCACCGACCTCAGGCCGGTACAGATCAGATGTCAACCGTTCCTGGGGCAGTCCCCAAGGCTGTCGCGGATGGTCTGCTCCTTGCCGGTCCAGTCGATCCAGCCCTCGGGGGTAACGTGCCGCAGGACGTCTATGTGGTCGCGGTTGAACGTGAAGCCGAAGGTGGCTTGGATGTCGGCGATCTGGTCGCTGGTCAGCCCGGGGCCAAGGTCGAGCCGCGATCGGCGCAGGACCCTGATGGCGAGGTCGGCGATGGGGATCACGGCGTTGATGATGCCAGCCCCAGCCATCGATCGGTGGCCCGTGCTGGAGGCTTTGGCCGTGGTCGGGGATGACGACGGAGGTCATGGCGTCGCGATCCTGTGAGTTGTGCTGCCTGGCTGGTGCGGACGGCTGACGGTCCGTCCTGCGGATCGAAGACCACAAGTCCATGGAGGGGCGGCCAGCTCGAAGATCGTGCAGATGACGTCGCCGGCGCGGCCGTGTCGCAGGTTGGTGGTCACGTGGTCGATTCCAGTGTCCAGCGGTGATGACGCCCAGGGAGTCGCATCGCTACGTGACGCCGGGCCGTCATCCAGGTGCATCCCACGGAGCGCCTCGTAGAACGCAACGATGCGCGCGTCGAGGTCGCCCTCCGGATGGTCCTGCGCGGCGGCGCATCGCAGTGCCTGCGCACGAATCTCGTCATCGGAGGTGTCAGGCGTCGTCGCGAGGATCGTCAGGTCAAAGCTCATCTTTGGCCACCTCGTCGGGTGCACGCCGTGCGGCGGTGAACCCGTCGTTGATGATGGTGAGCAGACTGAGGAGCTCGCTGCGGGCGCCGTCATCGACCGTCGAGTGGTTTAGGAAGATCGAAGTAACCACGCGCGAGCGGTCCGCGACGAGCGTGAGGAGATCTTCGAGCTGTGCCGCCGCGGCAGCCAAGTCCTGTGGCGCGAGAGTACATGCCCACTCGGCGACGCCGGCGACGCCGGCAACGTCCACATCGATCGCGGCGATGCCGCAACAAGCACGGACGCAATCGGTCTCGAACCGTAGGAAGCATCGTCGCAAAGGATCCTGGATCTCAACCAGGGCATCGACAGGAGTGCTCACGTGTTGCACGTGTGACGGGCGACCGGTCAGCCGTCCACGTCGATTTTTGAGGCCACCAACCAGGAGACCGACACAGGAATCAGTCCAGCTAGGATCTGCGCCATGACTACCACGAAGGGACATGCCGCGTAGGCGCCCTGTTCAGGTGCGGCTGCACGCCGCACGTCGGCTCCGCAAGTACCGACCGATCGCGTTCCGTTGGCAATCCACCAAGGACGGACGTCTTTCGGGTTCGACCCACGCAGCCATAACACTCGCCGAGACCTTCGCCGGTGAAATCTTCGGCGCTCTCCAGAACTGGGACCGCGAAGCCCGCACCCACAGGCCGTGGGGCAGGTACGGGTACGGCTGCGGAATAAGGGAATGCTGCGGCAGCCCGCTCGACGATCGCGACACCCTTGAGCAAGCGATGCGTCGCCTGCCACGCCGCCCTGCGCGTGAGCTGAGACACCTCGTTCACGAACTCGACCGCCGGATCCTTGCCAAGTTCCCAGTCCAGCTTGACCATTACCACCGCTGGTGGCACGCGGACTTTCCTTGGGACTACAGCTGATGGCCCTCCAAGGCGACACGCACCCCAGAACCGCATCGGCGAGCAGGACGGACCGTCCGGCAGTTGAGTCCCCGATAGTGGTGTAGCGCGGTTGGCGTGATCGTCCGACAGGACGAAGTGCGGCCAATGCACTACACCACTATCAGGACTCAACTCGGCTACGCCGATCGACAGATCCCGCCGAGAACGAACGAAGTTCGCCGATCGTAGTCCGACCGGGACGGTCGGACGCCGTACTTGAGGGCGAGGGCGTTGTCGAGCGTCAGCGCCTGGAAGTCATCTGGCGTGAATCCGCGGACCAGAACCCCAGCGGCATGCCCTTCCGCGACCAAGCCGTCGTGAAAGGCCCCTCCGACGTGGCACAGAGCCATGAGCTCCTCCGAGTCAGGGAACTCCTTCAGCAGGACGTCGTTGACCGCCGGCAGCCGGTACTGGATATCCCGGATCGCACCGACGTAGGAGCAGATTCGGGCACGGACCTCTACGACGGACCGTGCATCGTCGATGACGCTTCTCAACTCTGCAGCGACGACGTCGTCGAGGACGGCGTCGATCAGTCCGACCCTCCCCCCGAACCGGTTGAAGATAGTCGCCTTGCTCACCTGGGCAGCCGCAGCGACCTCCTCGAGCGGCACGGAAAGGCCCCGCTCTCGGAACACCTGCACCGCAGCGACACGGATCCGGTCGACATTGCGGCGGGCATCGGTCCGAAGCGTTGGCGAGGATCGTGTACTAGCCACCACCGTCCTCCTTGTTCGACGAGAAAACTTGACCAAGTAGGTCAACTTCGTCCACGATGCTACCTGACGGGAAGTTGACCTACCGGGTCAGGTTTCGCGCACGGATCCCTCCGTGCTGTTCGCTCGCACTCCCCCACAGCGCAGGCCCTGGGGCCGCGCACGAAAGGACACCATCATGATCATCGTGACCGGAGCGACAGGCGTTCTCAACGGAGCAACGGTCGATCACCTCCTGAAGCAGGTTCCTCCAGCGCGCATCGGCGTCAGCGTCCGCGACCCCGAACGCGCAAAGCACCTTGCCGACCGAGGTGTCCGCGTACGACAGGGAAGCTACGACGACCCTGCGGCTCTGCGCCATTCGTTCGCCGACGCCGAGCAGGTGCTGCTCGTCTCCTCCAACGACCTCACCGCCGACGTCGTCGCCCAGCACCGGACGGCGATCGATGCCGCCGTCGCCGCCGGGGCGCAACGAATCCTGTACACCAGCGCCCACGGGACCGGCTTCGACACTCCCTATCCGCCGCTCGCGATCCATGCCGCCACCGAGCAGTACCTCGCAGCCTCAGGCGTGGCATGGACCGCGTTGCGCAACGGCTTCTACGGAGATCTCGGACAGCTGCTCGGTCCCTGGCAGGAGACGAGGGTGATCGCCAAGCCCGCCGACGGTCCGTTCTCGTGGGTCGATCGGCGTGATGCAGCGGAGGCTGCCGCGGCGATCCTCACCAGCGACTCCCCGTTCGACGGTCCCGTCGATCTGACGTTGCCCTCGCCCGCCACTCTCGCGAGCTTCGCCTCGGTGGCATCCGAGGTCACTGGCCGCCAGGTCCATCGCGTCGTTGTCGACGACGAGAAGTGGGTTGCCGATGAGGTGGCCAACGGCGTTCCGGAGGCGGCCGCACGCTTCACTCTGTCGATGTTCCAAGCGACACGGAGCGGCCACTTCGCTTCATCCGATCCCACGCTCAGCCGGCTCCTGGGGCGGGAGCCGCGCAA
Organism: Promicromonospora sp. NPDC023987; assembly: GCF_040639055.1. Classification (NCBI taxonomy): domain Bacteria; kingdom Bacillati; phylum Actinomycetota; class Actinomycetes; order Micrococcales; family Promicromonosporaceae; genus Promicromonospora; species Promicromonospora sp. NPDC023987. The sequence continues at coordinate 3,421 of NZ_JBEZZF010000063.1, forward strand.
CCTCGCTGATCAGCTGGCGGACCAGCTCACCAGCCGCGACCAGTCAACGGAGCCTCGATCCGCAGGGTGAGGATGCGGGCCGCACCAGGCACCAGGGAGGACTTCCATGCGCGAGTATGAGTCCAAGAACGTGCGCATCTGGCCGTACCGCTTCGAGATCCGTCTGGAGATGTACCGGCGCCGCGAGGACCTGCCGCAGGACACACCGGACCTTTACTTCGACCTCTGGCTCTTCGAGGACCCGGAAGCGGATCGAAAACTCCTGAACCGCTACAGCGGCCCCCATCCTTACGACGATACCGACCAGCGGTCCACGTTCTACGCCGAAGCCGCACCTGAGGAAGTGCGCAGGTGGGTCGAGAAGCAGCGAACTGTCCTTGCGGAGCTTGGCTCGATAGCCACCGACACCGAACGCGACCTCGAGGCCGGAGCGGGAATGTCCGCCGTCCGGCGCTGCCACGAACGGTTGACCGCCGTAGCCGACGAGCACCGAACGGAAATGGCGCAACTTATGGCCACGATCAGGGGGCCGAACACGAACTGGTTTCCGATGTACGCACCGTGGTCGGAACGGGCCCGACAACTGCAGGAAACTCGCGAACGCAACATGCGATACGGCGGCGGCTACTCCTCGGGATGACTTCCTGGCCCCAGGCCGGACAGCGTCCGGTCGAGCACGAGAGTCGTTGGAGAGCCCAGGGACGACGAGCCGGGCGCAGGCACCGCATGATTGACGGTCTCCAGAACCGGCTGCTAGCGTTGACGCAACGACACGTCACCGATGACGCAACGAAACTTCACCAAACCAGGCAGTCCCCGGCTCTGCGGCATTGGCGCCGCGTTGGAGAGGTGTACATGAGCTCCCCGAAGTCGCGGCGAGTGCTGCTCCGTTCATCCTGGCAAGACGTCAACATCGGCGACGTCGCGCACTCACCCGGATTGCTCTCCGCGTTGTTGCAGGTGGATCCGGATGCCGAGCTCACACTCTGGCCCGTGGCCCTCGGCGAGCGTGAAGAGGTGCTGATGCGCCAGCTCCTTCCACAGGTGGCGATCGTCCGCGGCGCGTTGACCAGCAACGGCCAGCCCACGACGCCCGAGCTCGCCAGTGCCTGGAGTTCCGCAGAGGTCCTGGTGCACGGCTCGGCGGCCGACGTCGAGAATCGCCACGCTGAGTTCCTGCACTGGTCCCGCACGACGGGAAAGCCTCATGGATACGCAGGCGTAACCTCCGATCCGGTCTGCCCGCCCACCTGGGGAACGCTGGCCGAACTGGAGGTGATGGCGACTTTCCTCCCACCAGAGTTTCTCGGTGCCGAAGCCCGGGAACCGCTCGATTCTGCAGAGTTCATCTTCTGCAGGGACTCGATCTCGCTGAAGTACCTGCGCGGCCAGCAGATCCAGGCCAAGTCGTTGGAGTTCGGCCCCGACGGCACCTTCACGTACGACTACGCCGACGCCGCGACGGTCGAGCCGTTCCTGGACGAGCTGAACCTTCGCCGCGACAACTTCGCATGCTTCGTGCCGAGACTCCGCTACGCCCCTTACGCGAAGATGCACGGACGGGAGCCCACACCGGAGAGCATGCGCAGGGACGCGATCAATGCGGCGACCCACCAGTCGGACCTGGCGGCATTGGTGACCGCCATCGCGACGTGGGTACGACAGACCAACGCGCCGGCCGTCGTCGTGCCGGAGATGTCTTACGCACCCGCCTACGCACGCGAGCATCTCCTCCCGTTGCTTCCCCCGGATATCACACCGCATGTCCGGATACTGGACCGGTTCTGGTCTCTGGCCGAGGCCAGCGCCGTCTACTCCGTCAGTCGCGCCGTGATCAGCATGGAATGCCATTCGCCGATCATCGCGTCTGCTCATGCAGTACCCACCCTCTACCTGCGTCAGCCCACCGAGACCGTCAAGGGGCGCATGTACGAGGACCTAGGCGGATCGGACTTGATCATCGAGGTCGGTCCGGGCGCCGAGACGGTGGCGGAAGAGGCCGTCACCAGCATCATTGACGACCCGCAGCGGTGGAGCGGCTTGTCTTCACAGGTGAATGCCGTTGCTCGCGGGCGACTGCGACACATGGCCAGCACCATCCTGTACGGAGAACCTGCCACGCCCTATGAGGCAGCGCTCAATGGTGAGCTAACTGGAGGTACACAATGAGAAATACAAGATCGCGAGGCCGGGTCGGACGCCAACGCCGCAGCGTCACGCTCCTAGCGATGGGCACGGTGGCGTTGCTGGGCCTGGGAGCGTGCGGCCAGGCGGACAACATGGACGGCGACGACGCACCGGGGGAAGCCGGGGATGCCGTGGAGCTACGCGTGGCATGGTGGGGCAGCGAAGTCCGTCATGAACAGACGCAGGAGGCTTTGGCGGTTTGTGAAGCCGCCATTGGAAACATCACCACCGCTCCAGAATTTGTTACCGATGGATATGACGACAGGCTGGCCACTCAGTTCGCGGCCAGTAACCCGCCCGACGTCATTCAGGTGGTCAGTGGAGCTATCAGCTCCTACGGTCAGCGTGGCGGCCTGGTGGATATGGCCACTGTCAAGGAGCACATCGACACCTCCGCCATCTCGCCCGGAGTGCTGAACTCGGACGCGGTGGACGGGACGAACTACGCGATCCCGATCACCACCAACGCATCCGGGCTCGTCCTCAACGTCACGATGATGGAAGAGTACGGACTCGAGCGCCCTGACGATGAGAACTGGAGCTGGGACGACCTGGCCGAGTACGCCGACAGCGTGTACGAAGCGTCCGACGGAGAGGTCTGGGGGCTGCAACAGCCCAGTGAGGACATCCGCCTGCTGAACATCTGGGCACGGCAGCTCGGACACCTCGACGGTCTTTACACGGAGGACGGGGTCGGGTTGGACGCCGACGTCATCGCCTCGTTCTTGCAGTATGGCCTCGACCTGCAGGAGTCCAACGGATCTGCTCCGGCCTCGGTCTCGGTCGAGCATCAGGGCGCAGGGATCGAGCAGACGATGATCGGCACGGGTGGCGCAATGATGGCGGTCCGACCGATCAACGAGATCACTGCTCTGGAGGCGACCACCGGCTCAGAGTTCGCTCTGCTGCAGCTGCCGGTCCATGAAGCCGGCGAGACCGGGCAGACGTTCCGGTCGATGAGCTGGGCGATCACCTCAGCTACTGAGCACCCGGCCGAGGCAGCACAGTTGCTGGACTGCCTCCAGGGAAACCTGGACGCGGCTGAGATCCTGCAGGCCGAGCGCGGCATCCCAGCGAATCAGGACGTCGTGGAACACATCAGGGACGACCTTTCTCCCGAGCAGCAGCAGATGGCGGACTTCGTTGCCGTGGTCGAAGCGAACGCACCTGACGCTGCACCGATGCCGCCGCCACCAGGCGCCGACACGGCGGAGCAGATGCTGCTGCGCTACGCCGAGGACATGCTCTTCGAGCGGGTCTCGCCTGACGAGGCTGCAGAACAGTTCGCGGACGAACTCGACCAGAGCATCGCCGCCACCAACTAGTCCCCCGGTCCGCTGGCGTGCCTCGGCCCGCCGGCGGACCGGAGGCATCTGGCACCCCCGGGCGGTTCAGAACATTGGAATGACGATGACCTACCTGACACTCACGGAGGTGCGCCATGGCCGTTTCCGGTGAGCTCGCAAAGCTCCGCAAGGCAGCCAGATCCGCTTCCAGGGCTCCGTCCGAGCGCGGCGACGGCAGAGCGGCAATGGTCTTCCTGCTTCCCTGGTTCGTCGGTCTGATCCTCATCGTGGTGGGCCCGCTGCTTGCCTCTCTCTACCTTTCCTTCACCCATTACAACCTGTTCTCAGATCCGGTGTTCGCCGGGTTGGAGAACTACAGGCAGCTGTTCCAGGATCCGCGACTGATTCAGTCGCTCGGGGTGACCTTCACCTACGTCTTCGTGTCCGTGCCGCTGCAGCTCGCAGCCGCGCTGGGGCTTGCCATGGTGCTGGACAAGGGCGTGCGCGGACTGGCCTTCTATCGTTCGGTCTTCTACCTGCCATCCCTGCTCGGCGCTTCGGTGGCCATTGCGATTCTGTGGCGGCAGCTGTTCGGCACCGCTGGGCTGATCAATCAAGGCATCGAATGGTTCAATGGCGTCCAACCCTTGATACATTTCGGCACCCAGGGGTGGGTGTCGCACCCCGACTATGCGCTGAGCACCCTGATGGTCCTGAACGTCTGGACGTTCGGCTCGCCCATGGTCATCTTCCTCGCGGGACTGCGGCAGATCCCGGACATGTACTACGAGGCAGCCAGCATGGATGGTGCCTCGAAGCTCCGGCAGTTCGCCAGCATCACCGTGCCCATGCTGACCCCGGTGATCTTCTTCAACCTCGTGCTGCAGGTCATCAACGCGTTCCAGACCTTTACACAGGCGTTTATCGTCTCCGGCGGAACGGGCGGGCCCGTCGATTCGACTTTGTTCTACACGCTGTACCTGTACGAACAAGGCTTCAGCAACTTCAACATGGGATACGCCTCGGCCATGGCTTGGTTGCTCTTGATGATCATCGGCGCGATGACCGCCATCAACTTCTTCGCCTCAAAGTATTGGGTCTTCTATGATGACTGAGTCGTCACCCACCCTAGAAGTCGCTCGGGCCGCCGTAGCGGAGCGATCGCAGCGCCACCACCTCAAGACCACCACGCCCGGGCGAGTGCGGGTACGCAGGCTGGTCAAACATGTCGTCCTGATCACGGTCGGGATCATCATGATCTATCCACTGCTGTGGATGCTGGCCTCATCGTTCAAGCCTGATGCTCTCATCTTCAAGGAGCCCGGGCTGATTCCCACCGATTTCACGACCGAGAACTACTCTCAGGGCTGGAATGCGCTCAGCCACCCGTTCACTCACTACCTGATGAACTCCTTCCTGGTGGTGGCCGGCGCCGTGGTGGGCAACCTGGTGTCCTGCTCGCTGGCTGCCTATGCCTTCGCGAGACTGAATTTTCGGTTCCGACGCCTGTGGTTCGCGACCATGCTGATGTCCATCATGTTGCCGATCCACGTGATCATCGTTCCTCAGTATGTGCTTTTCTCCGAGCTGGGATGGCTCAATACGTTCCTTCCGCTCATCGTCCCTAAACTTCTGGCGACTGACGCGTTCTTCGTCTTCCTCATGGTCCAGTTCTTCCGCGGGGTTCCCAGGGACCTCGACGAGGCTGCGCGCATCGACGGCGCAGGTCACGCCCGGATCTTCCTGCAGATCATGCTGCCGCTGGCAGTACCTGCTCTGGCCACGACGGCGATCTTCACGTTCATCTGGACCTGGAACGACTTCTTCTCGCAGCTCATCTTCCTGACCGAGCCAGACCTGTACACGGTGCCGATCGCCTTGCGCACGTTCCTTGACTCCACGGGCCAGTCATCCTGGGGCGCCATGTTCGCCATGTCGATCGTCTCGCTCATCCCCTTGTTCCTGATGTTCTTGCTGGGCCAGCGCTACCTCGTCCGGGGCATCGCCACGACCGGCCTGAAGTAGCAGAAGCGGCCGGGACCTTGGGCGTAAGCCACCGGACGATCGAACGACGATTAGGATGAACCAAATGGCGACACAGAAGGACATTGCACGCGTCGCGGGCGTTTCGCCATCGACGGTCGCTGCCGTTCTCAACGGCACCACGCACACCCGCATGGGCGAGGCGACTCGCGCCCGCGTCGAGGCCGCGATCGCAGAGCTGGGCTACATACCCAATACCGCCGCCCGCGCACTCCGCCGTCAGCAGGCCGGCACCATCGCGGTCGTCGTGGAGAACCTCGAGAACCCGGTGTATCAGGAGCTGTTCCATGGCATCTACGAGGCTGCCGAGGAGCGTGGTCTGGCAGTCGTGGTGGGTGACACGATGTGGATGCGGTCTGGCAGCCACTTCCTTGCGCGGCTACTGGGCCAAGGGCTCGTCGATGCCATCGTGCTGCGCCACGGCGGGCTGATGGATGAGGAGGTGCTGGGCGTCCTCCGCTCCCGCCCCACCCCGGTCGTGCTCGTGGAGTACCAGTCGGATGACCACGATCCTTGGGTCTCCGTCGACGATCTCGCCGCGGGACGCGTGGCCACGGACCACCTCATCGAGGCCGGGCACACCGAGGTCGCCTTCGTCGGAGGCTTCGACACCCAGCCATCGAATCCGCGGCATCAGGGCTACCTGAGCGCGATGCACCGGGCGCAGCTGAAACCTCGCCCCCCGCTGTTCACCGGCTTCGGCGCTCAGGCCGGCGCAACCGGACTAGCGATGCTCCGAGCGGGCGAAACGATGCCCACCGCGGTCGTGGTGAACAACGTGATGTCGGCGGTCGGCCTGCTCGGAGCTGCGGCCGACGCCGGCATCGCGGTACCTGAGCAGCTCTCGGTGGTGGGAGTTCACGACGCCGAGATCGCTGAGCTGGTCCGGCCGCAGCTGACCACGATCCGGATGCCGATGCGGGTACTGGGGATGCGGGCTGTGGAGCAGGTCTCAGCCCTGCTCGCCGGCACCCCCACGCAGCTCGGCGTCATCACCGATCCGCCACCACACGTCGTCGCCCGCGAGAGTGTCCTGCCGCCCGCCCGCTGACTGGTCAGCTCATGCTCGCTTCCGGTCGAAACGTGGCTCCGATATCTGCTCAGGCACCGGGTGCTCGGCAGAGTGACGACCGATAATCACGGTCGAAGCACTAAAGCTCTATACGAGCGATCTGGTCCACGGCGAGGTCCACCACGCGGTGGAAGAGTCGGTGACCGAGGTCGACGACCTCCCCGGCGCCACAGTCGACGTCTTGCTGGCGAATCGCGCACCCAGCCCGGCACTCATCACGATTCCGGCCGACGAGGAGATCTGGGGCATCCGTGTCACCGACAGCAACGGCGACGAATGGACATGGCGAGGACTCGGAAACCGCGGCCGCCTCCCCTCCGATCGCAACGGATAGGTCCTCACCGCTACGTGCCGTCGGCGCCATGCACACTGAACGTCCTGAGTTGGCCGCGCGCCGGCGAGGGAAGATCCGGCGCTCATCCAGCTACTCTGACTCGATGACATCGGAGACATCGAACGAGCACAACGCGTCACCGGCCGACCGGGCGCGCACGCTCCGCGAGCTGCACGCGGCACCCGAGATCCTCCAGGTCGTGAACGTGTGGGACGTCGTGTCTGCAAAGGCCGTCCTCGCCCTTCCCCAGACCAAGGCGCTGGCCACTGCGGGCCACTCGATTGCCGCCAGCTTCGGGTATCCGGACGGGACGATCCCGCTCGAGCTCACGCTCGACATGGTCGGGCGCATCGTGGCGGCGGCGGGCGACGTGCCGGTTTCGGCCGACCTCGACGACGGGTACGAGGATCCGGCCGAGACCACGCGCCGCGCGATCGACGTGGGTATCATCGGCGCGAATGTCGAGGACCGGCTGCGTCCGGTCACGGAAGCGGCTGCGCGCGTCGAGGCGATCGTTGCCGCGGCCGCGTCCGAGGGAGTGCCGTTCGCGCTGAACGCACGCACCGACGCGTTCGTGCGTGCGGGCGATCGGCCTGTCGAGGAGTCGATCGCCGACGCGATCGATCGCGGACGGGCCTACCTGGCGGCGGGCGCCGATGTGGTCTTCGTGCCTGGCGTGCTCAGTGCCGACGTGACGCGGCAGCTGGTCGAGGGCATCGGAGATCGCAAGATCAGCGTGATCGGGCTGCCCGGCGCGCTCACCGCCGGCGAGTACGAAGCCCTCGGTGTTGCGCGTATCTCGTACGGGCCGACCACGCAGCGCGTCGCGCTCACAGCACTGCAGGACGTGGCGAAGATCCTCTACGCCGATGGCGTGATCCCGGCCTCGACGCGCGCGCTCAACTGAGGCACGAAGCCCAGGTCAGAGATGGTTTCTGACCTGGGCTTCGCGCATCCCGAAGGTACGTCCCCCGCCCTCAGTACAGGATCGACGCCTGCCCGCGCGGCCACGCGAGAGTGGCGTAGATCTGCACCATCGCCGCCTGCTCCAGCAGCTCGGTGTGCTCGTCCCCGGCATTGAACAGCCCGGTCGTGCGGTCGCGCTCGGTGCGCCACTGCTGGCCGGCGTAGTCCGCCATGGCGTCCCGGTACGTCGTGCCGCCGGTCACCGACTCCAGAAGCAGGAGGTTCTTGAACCAGATGGAGTTGAAGAACATCGGCTGACCCTCCAGCCGCCCCTCGGCAACGTAGAAGCGGTAGGACGCCGCCGCGATCGCCTCGGCCTTCTCCAGGTAGCGCTCGTCGCCCGTCGCCTCGTACAGCAGGGTGTAGGTGCCCAGCGGGACGCCCTGGTTGTACGACCACTGCGTGCGGTCGATGGACCCGTCGAGCTTGATGTTGTCCCAGTAGAGACCGTTCGGCGCGAGCAGGTGCTCGTCGGTCCACTCCACCATCCGCAGCGCCCAGTCGAGGTAGTGCTGCTCCCCGGTGATCATGTACAGGCGGGTGGCGAGCTGCGCGCCGGGCATCGTGGAGACGGTGTTGCGGTCGGTGCTCCAGTCGGCCTGGGTCCAGAACACGCCGCCGGGCGCCGGGTGCGACGGGTCGGTGTCCCACCCGGAGACCACGAGCTCGAAGATCTCCTCGGCGCGTTCGAGCGCCGCCTCGTCGCCGGTCGCCAGATGCTGCTGCACCTTGGCGAGCGCGACCCACTCGTTGTCGTCGTAGAACATGTCGCCGCCATCGCCGTACGGGGCGCGCGGGTACGAGTCGTAACCGGGCAGCCCGGTGGTGCCGCCGCCGGCATTCCAGAAGTGCTCCTGCCCGCGGGCGACGTCGGCGAGGTCGTCCTCGAACGAGCGTCCCAGGACCCCGGGCAGCCCGGTGAGGTCGAGCGTCGCGACGTGCGCCTGGGAGTGCGGCCACTCGAACGAGTAGGTGCGGTCCTCGGCCCCGCTCGGGTACCGCTCGCGGTAGAGGCCTGAACCGTCGTCCGCGGCCATGTGCTCCTGCATCGCGTCGTACGACGCGATCGCCCGCAGCACGTGCGTACGCTGCGACGCCGCCGCGGCGTCGCCCTCCCGTGCGCCGGCGGGGGCCGCCGCCCCCAGCACGCAGGCCAGCGCGACGACCGTAGCGGCAACTCTGGTGAACTTCATCGTTCGCTCCTTCGTTCAGTGATGCTCGGTCATTCGGTGGTTCACGGACTGGGGCCCTGGAACGAGGTCAGCTCGGGACCAGCCCGACGGCGGTGGATGTCAGCGCTGTCATCCTTGCGCACGAACATGCTAGGGACCGGGACGGAACCGGTCAACGACGTGGTCGCGAGTCACGCGCCCCATCCATCGTGCCGGTCACTTCTGCACCGGGTTCATCTGCGTTCTCTTGCGCGCGTACGAACGCGCAGCGCGTACTCGATCCCCGCAGCGGGTCGAGCACCACTGCCTGCGCCCGTGGGTCTTCAGCAGGAACCGCGAGCACGGTTCCGCCTCGCACTGCGCCAGCAGCTCGGCGTCGTCGCTTGCGAGCAGCGCCGCGGCGTCCTCCGCGACCACGGACATGGCGTGCTCGACGAGCCGGGTGGTCGGGTGCTCCAGCGAGCGGAAGAATCCCTCGTCCGGGGCGTAGCGCAGCAGTGACGCATGGGGGGCGGAGGCGAGAGCTGCGTTGATTCCGCTGAGCGCCTGAGGGTCGACGGCGACACCCGTGACGTGCGCCGCGAAGGCTTTCCGGACGTCGCCACGGAGTCCGACCATCCGGTTCTGGCAGTACGACTGCAACGACGCCCCTCGACTGACGAGGCCGCGCTCGATGAGCCAGGCGGTCGTCGACTCGAGGGTGCTCAGGGCGTCGTTGATCTTCCCGCCGGGCAGGTGGATCTCGCTGTTCACCAGCTCGATGCTGCTGTGCTCCCGCGCGCCGGGGCTCGGGGGAAGAGGTCTCTCAGACATGGTTCTCATGGTAACAGCGTTGACTTACCGTGATCCGCTGCTACGCTCGACCTCACGCGAAACCGCGCTCGTTGCCGTGACAGCTGAGGTCAGGTCAGCGATCCTGAATCCCGCCGGCAGCCGCCGGAGTCCACCCGCCGCACCAACCAAGGAGATCCCATGTCCGCACCCCGCCGCGCACTGATCGTCATCGACGCCCAGCAGGAGTACTTCGAAGGTCTGCTGCCGATCCAGTACCCCGCACGCGACGAGTCGGTCGCCCGCATCGCGGAGGCGATGGACACGGCCGAGCAGGCCGGCATCCCGGTCGTCGTCGTGCAGCACCAGACCCCCGCGGGCTCCCCGGTCTTCGCCCCGGAGTCGCCGACCTTCGAGCTGCACCCGGAGATCGCGAAGCGGGCCGACGACGCGGCGCACCGCTTCACCAAGCCGTTCTCCAGCGTCTTCGCGGACACCGGCCTCGAGGAGTGGCTGCGTGAACGCGAGCTCGACACGGTCACCCTCGTCGGCTACATGACGAACAACTGCGTCATCGGTTCCGCCGCCGCTGCGGAGCCCCTCGGGTTCGCCGTCGAGGTGCTGTCCGACGCGACCGGCGCCATCGACATCGTGAACTCCGCCGGGTCCGCGCCGGCACAGCAGGTGCACGAGACGCTCATGGCCGTCCTGAACTCCAACTGGGCAGCGGTCGCCACGACGAGCGGCTGGGTCGAGGCGGTGCGGTCCGAGAACGCTCTCGTAGGCGACAACCTCATCGAGTCGGCTGCTCGAGGTCGGGATAGCAAGTAGTTCGACCAGGGGTCATTCGACGAGACGGTCAGGGAACCTGGTGGGCCGCCAGCAGAGCTCGCGCGGTGCGCGCGGCCGTGACGGCGCTTTCGGGCGCTCGATCAAGGTGCGCGCCGGCGACCGCGCCGTCGTACAGCTGCACCAGTGCGGCAGCGAGACCACTGCCGGCCTGGCCTGCGACGGGCGCCAGGACCCGAGAGAACAACGCGGGAAGCCAGGCACGGTCGTCAGCGATCGCGGCCTGGATCCCAGCATGGTGCGGATACTCAGCAGAGGCGTTCGCGAACGGGCAGCCGCGGAAGCCCGGCTCCGACAACAGCTCATCGAAGACCTCGAACGCGGCCAGGATCCGAGCTGTCGGCGACTGTCCTGCTCGATCCTCCACCGCCTGCGTCACTCGCGTCCTGGTGGCATCGCTACGCCGGTGGAGGTACTTCGCGACCAGGTCCTCCTTCGTGCGGAAATGGGCGTAGAGGGTCGACTTGGCCACGCGGCTCTCCGCGAGGACCCGGTCGATCCCCACCGCACGAATCCCCTCCGCATAGAACAGCCTGTCCGCCGTGGCGAGCAGCCGTTCGACCGGCTGCGGTGAACCCTCGCTCGCTTCCATGACTGCAGTATCGAACAGACAGGTCTGTTCGACAAAGCGTGTCCGTGCGCATAGCCTGCGGTCAGACAGATCTGTCTGTACGAAGGAGTGCAGGACGGGGAGGACTCATGCACCGCAGGCCATACGTCCAGCTAGGGCTGATCGCGGCGACCCAGGTGCTCGCCATGGCCATGTGGTTCTCCGCTTCCGCCGTGCTGCCGACTCTGCGAGAGACCTGGCACCTGGACGGGTCGCAGGCCGGCTGGCTCACCGCGACGGTCCAGCTCGGTTTCGTCGCTGGTGCGCTCACGTCCGCGGTGCTCAACCTGCCCGACCGGCTACCGCCGCAGCACCTGCTGGCGGCCTCAGCGGTCGGGGCTGCGGCCGCGACCGCGACGATCGCGCTGTTCGTCAGCGACTTCGGAACCGCGGTGGCGCTGCGGTTCGTCACGGGGTTCTTCCTTGCCGGGGTCTACCCCGTCGGCATGAAGCTCATGACTTCTTGGTTCGGGTCCACCGGCAGGGGCCTCGCGCTCGGCGTACTCGTCGGAGCGCTCACCCTGGGCTCTGCCCTGCCGCACCTGGTCAACGCCTCCGGGACCCTGCCGTGGCAGAACGTGCTCCTGACGGCATCGGGTCTCGGCGTCGCCGCAGCGATCGTCGCGACGGTCCTGGTCCGCTCCGGCCCGCACACGTCCTCGGGCAGCCGCCCTCACCCGCGCTACGTCCTGGAGATGTTCCGCCGACCTCAGCCGCGCGACGCGAACCTCGGCTACTTCGGGCACATGTGGGAGCTGTACGCCTTGTGGACCTGGATGGCGACGTTCATCCTCGCCGCTGCACCGGCCCACGGGCAGGCCACCGGGCTCCTCACCTTCACTGCGATCGGCGCGGCAGGCCTGGCCGGCTCGCTTCTCGGCGGCTGGGCGGCCGACAGGTTCGGCCGGGCGCGTACCGCCGGCACCGCCCTCGTCGTCAGCGGATCGTGCTGCCTCCTGTCGCCCCTCTTCTACCTGGCTCCCTGGCCGGTCCTGGTCGCGTTCCTGATGGTGTGGGGGGCGTCGGTGATCGCGGACTCCGGCGTCTTCTCCACTGCGCTGAGCGAGGTCGTCGACCAGCGCTATGTCGGCACCGCGCTGACCGCGCAGACCGCGATCGGCTTCCTCATCACGGTCCTGACCATCAATCTGGTCCCGATCACCGCTGACGTGGTCGGCTGGCAGTACGCCTTCCTCGTCCTGGTACCAGGGCCCGTGGTGGGCGCCCTCGCCATGCGCGCCTTCGGCAAGCGTCCGGCATCGGCTCACGCCTGAACCCCACAGGCATGACGCCGGCAGACCATCCGTTGTCGTTCGTCTCAGTCCGAAGCGGCGCACTCCCAAGGACTGCAGTTCAGAGGCATGCTGTACCCATGCCGAAGACCCTCCCCTCGAGCCCCACCGTGATCACCGACGACAGCGAGGTGCGCTTCGTCGCCGGGGCCGACCAGTTCGCGATCCGCCTCAAGGACGGGCACCTGCACGTGCGCGCCATCGACACCAGCGGCGACGAGGCCCAGCTCGCCGTGATCCCGACGTCGCGCAGCACCGTCAACCTGCAGATCGAGCACCCGGGCGCGCACGGACCCGTCCACGTGGAAAGCCCGACGCTGCGCTGAGCGTCCGTCTGCGGCCGCCGTCACCACGACGTCCGTACGTACACCACGGTCTGGTGCAGCTCGTCGTAGCTCCAGGATTCCTGGTTCTGGAAGCCTTCCAGCTCTGCGCCGGCGTGCTCGGTCCAGACGACACGTTGTGCAGCGGCGGCGACGTCCAGCCACGCGGTCCCGTCCTCGTTCGGTCCGACCGTGGTCAGGGCGGGCACGGCGACTCCGTCCCGCGGCTCCAGCCGCAGGAAGTAGATGTTCTCGCCGTCGGCCCAGAGGATGCCGTCGTCGAACGCGCTGACCGGCCACGCGGCGTCGTCACGGACGACCGTGGCCTCGCGCGAGTCGGTGTCGAGCGCCACGATCCACTGGCCCGACTCGAACAACAGCGTGTCCCCGGACAGGTAGGCGTAGTGGTTCCACGCCGCGTTCTGGTCGAGCCCCACGAGCTCGCGCAGGCCGGCGTCTGCCGAGAGCAAGCCGATCGTGCTGGGCCCGTCAGCAGGGTTGCGTGACACGACGACGCCGTCGTCGCTGTCGGAGATGGCGCAGACGTCAGTGACCGCGTCGCGGACGACGTCGGTGCCGGGTGCGCCCAGGTCGACCAGGTCGATGCGGCCCACACACCGGTCCAGGTCGGCGCCCGTCTCGTCCGTGACGTGCAGGATCGCCAGGGTTCGCCCTCCTGCTGCGACCTTCCAGACGAACCGACCGGGATCTGGCTGGTAGCTCGCGACGGTACGGATCTCGCCGTCCGGTCCCTGCGCCTTGACCACGACCGGCTCGCTCTCGGAGCCCCGTTCGGTCCACGCGACATGCGTGTCGGTGAGGACCGGGCTGCCGACCCCGGCATAGCGGCGATGCTCATTGCGAGAGCCGGTAGAGCCAGCCGTGAGCTGCCAGTGCTCCAGGGTGGGCCTTCCGGCCGGCCCGGTAGCCGCGGGCCGCGCCAGTGCGGTGATCGGTTCGGAGCCGGGTCCGACGTCGGGCCGGGCGAGTGCGGCGATCAGCGTCCCGTCGCGACGGACCCTGAACGGAACGTTGGGGTCCGACCCGATCCCGGACCCGACCATGACGTCCGGAGGGGTTCCGAGGCTCACCCTGTGCTCGGGAACGTAGTCGACGCACTCGATCGCCGCGCGAGCGTCCTCGGCGTCGAGCGCCTGGACGACCGTGTAGTCGCCGGTCGGGGCGTCCCCGGGAACCCGGATGGTCCTGGTCGCGGCCGGTGTCGGTAGGTCACCGCCGGCGCATGCGACGGCGGGGACCGCCATCTCCGGGATGTCCAGGTCGCCCAGCCCGACGGCGTCATCCTGCTTGGCCACCAGGTCCTCGTCCTCGACCAGGCCGTCATCACGACTGGCATCGACCGAGGGCAGGTGGAAGGTCTCCACCAGCCAGCGGTGTGCCGGGGCCGTGACGCTGTCCAGCACCGGCACACCGACCGGACCGTGCACGACCAGGGCGATGAACGCGCACACCGCGACCGCGGCGACGCCGAGCGCACCGTCGCGACGGACCTGACGTGCTGCCGCGGCCCTGCTGCGGGTCAACGCCTCGCGACCGTCGAAGACCGGCTCGTCCGCGGTCTCCGGGGCAGCGGTGGCCAGGAGCGAGCGAAGCCGCTCGAGGCCGCGGGAGCTCGCAGCCTTGACGGTGCCGACCGACCGTCCGATCTCGCGGGCGACCTGCGCCTCCGGCAGATCGAGGACGTGCCGCAGCACCACGACCCGGCGCTGCTGCGGCGAGAGGCTCCCCAGCGCTCGGGCGAGCTCGTCCCGGAGGGCGATCCCTGCGACGTGGTCCTCCGCGTGAGCGACCGGAAGGTGGTCGTCACCCGGGACGTCCGTCAGCCGCGTCCGACGCCACGCATCGGTCCTGAGGTTGACCAGCACCTTCCGCGCGTACGCACGCGGGGTCCCTGCCCGAGCCTTGTCCCAGTGTCGGTAGACGCGCTCGAAGGTGCCCTGGACCAGGTCCTCGGCCAGGGCCCGCTCGCCGACCAGGAAGTAGGCCGTCCGAAACAGGTACGGGCCGTCAGCCTCCACGAACGCGACGAACTCCTCGTCACGCGGCCCGTCGCCCACCCGGACCTCGACCCGTCTTCCCGAAAGTGTCTCCATGCTCCTACCCACGCGCCGGAACCGTCGCAGGTTGAGACCGTATCCGTACGGTGACCCGACGTGGCCTCACGCCGCTGACCCGGCCCCCGGTGACGGGCTGTCGTGATCCGTGCGGTCGAGCGCTGGACGGACGATGGTCCGGAACAGGGCCTCGCGGTCCTCCCGGCTCGCCTCGTGTCCGTTGATCAGGGGAAAGAAGGCGAGGTCGGTGAGGATCACGGCGGCCAGCCGGCGGAACAGCGGTGGGTCGCGCACGATCTCGCCGCGGTCGGCGGCGGCATGGAAGACGGCGGCCAGCTCTTCCACGCGGGGAGTGAGGATCTGCTCGCGGAGCGCGGCGCCGAGCTCGGGGTCGGTCGAGGCGGCGTGCAGGAGCATGAACCCCATGCGCACGTCCCGATCCGAGATGAGGTCGGTCCGCGCCAGCTGTGCGAACGCCTCGTCGAGCGATGTCGCCCCGGCGTCGGCGAAGAGGGACGGGTGTCCGCCGCCGTCGTGCGTGAGGGCCGCCATGACCAAGCCGGGCTTGCCGCTCCACTGTCGGTACAGCGTCGCTTTGCTGGTCCGAGCGCGGGCGGCGACCGCATCCAGGGTGAGCCGTTCGTAACCGACCTCGAGCAGCAGCTCATGGACGGTGTTGAACACTTCGGACAGGCGCTCGGACGACATCCTCGAACGGGGCGTTGGGTTACTCGGCACATCCGCAAGTGTACGATACCGTTTCGTACTGTTCAGCCGATGGATGGAGCGCCATGAGGATCCTGATGTTCGGTCGCGGCACGATCGCGACCATCTACGGCTGGGCGCTCGAGCGAGCCGGGCACGACGTCGAGTTCTACGTCCGGCCCGGTCGCGCCGCGGCCTACGGCGATGCGGTCCGCCTCGACCTCCTCGACGCGCGACGCCGGGTCGGCGGGCAACAGATCCTTCAGGAGTGGCCGGTGCGATACCGCGAGACGCTGGAGCCGGATCACGACTTCGACCTGATCGTGCTCAGCGTCGGGCACCACCACCTCGTGGAGGCCGCCGGCTTTCTCGCGCCGCGCATCGGCAACGCCACGGTCCTCGTCTTCGGCAACGTGTGGTCAGAGCCGCTGGACGCGGTCGGTGCTCTCCCGGCCGACCAGCTCGCGTGGGGCTTCCCCCAAGCCGGCGGCGGGTTCGGCGCGGACGGAACGCTCAGCGGGGCGCTGCTGCCCACCGTCCTGTTCGGCACCCTGGGCCGGCCGCCCAGCCGGCGTGAACAGGGCGTGCGGCAGGCGTTCCGCGAAGCCGGATTCAAGCTGCGGGAACAGCGCGACCTCCGAGGCTGGCTCTGGATCCACTTCGCGGCCGACGCCGGGATGCACTCTCAGGGGCTGAAGGTCGGATCCCTGTCCAAGATGATCGGCTCTCCCCGGGCCTTTCGCGACGCGATGCTCACCACCCGTGAGCTCCTGCCACTGCTGGAAGCACGCGGCGTCGACCTCCGGCAGCACCGGCGCAGCACTCTCCTGTTCCGCGCTCCCGCTTCGCTGACGTCTGCCGCCCTGACCTGGGCGACGGCCCATGTCCCCCTCGCAGGCCGCTCACACCGCGCGCACACCGACCCCGACGCGGAGGAACCACGCGCCGTCTGCCGGGACACGCTCGCCGAAGCACAGCGCCTCGGCATCGCCGCGCCGCGGCTGGAGGCCGCAGCACCCAGCTTCAGTTCACCTCCACGGCAGTGCTGGTCCAGCATCCCCAGGGCGACGTGCTCATCGACGCGCCCGGGTACACATTAGGTTGCGCCCGAAACAGGAAGATTTGGTCGAGCGTCCGGCCTACGGTAGTTCGATGGTCGACAACGGACCCGGCGAGCACAGTGGTGGCCCAGGCAGCCCGAGGCGGCGGCGCTGGAACTGGAGCGCGGGCATCGCGATCGGGATCGGTGTCGGCCTGGCGTTCGGTGCGCCCTTCGTCGCCGCGCTCGGTGGTTTCGGCATGGCGATCGGGCTGGCGTTCGGAGCCGCCCTCGTACCGCTCTTCGCGATGACGACGGCGCGCCCCACCGACAGGGACCAGAGGCAGCGATGAAGCCACGGCCGACGAGTCCTGGCCACCGTCCGGCGGCTCATCCGGTGAGCATGGTCCAGCAGACTCGACGTTGGTCCGATGCGACGACGAGCTACGGCAGTGGGATCAAGTACCCGAGGAACTCGAGCGTCAGTTCTCCATCTCGAGCACGCACCTCGTAAGCACCGTCGGCCAACGGCGTCACCCGTTCGTCGCTGTAGGCGTCGATCTGGTCGAGCTCACTAGTAACGTGCTCGTACAGGAACGGGCCGCCTTGATAGAGCGTCCAGCTCGTCGAGGCGCTGGCGCCGTGCGATTCGTTCACGACCAAGCCGCCACCGTGTCGAGTGTCCGGCACGTCAAGCCGAACGTAGCTCCGGAACTCTCCAGTCGCGAAGATCCACGCGAAGCCCCCGGCACCGATAGTCAGCAGCGCCAGGACAAGACCCGCTGGCACGAGCACGACCAGCTGCAGCACCCGGACCGGCAGCGCTTGCGGTCTGAGGCGTGCGGTCAGCAGCCCCACCAGAGCGAGTGCGCTCGCGAACACGCCGGTCCAGCCCCAGGCCCACAGACCTGTCTGGTCCAGTCCCCCGACGAGGAGGAGGCTCCGAGTACCTTCCTCACCGGGGAGGGACCAGAAGCCGACGAGGGCGGCAGCCGACGAGACGACGCCAAAGAAACCCACCAGCGTCCACGGAGCCCGTGAGGGCCACCACCTGGTGGTACGAGGCTTCGTCGGCGCGGGCTGCTCCATCGTGACGGAGCGTAACGCAGCTGCCCGCGCTACCGACCGGACCCGACGAACCGCTCCGTGGCCGCCCTGCTGCCCCGATCAATCGGGACGGCAGGGCGTTCGCCCTCACCAGGACGCGCCGCGGGGACGCGACAGGAATCAGTCCACGGGCGTCGAGTACGCGCCCGCCTCGATGTCCTCGATCAGCGTCGGACCGGTCGGGGTCCAGCCGAGCAGGCTCTGCGTCGTCGTGCTCGTCGCCGCGAAGTCCATGCTCAGCATGGGGCCCACCCAGCCGAAGTGCGTCGCGACGTCGTCGGGCGCCACGGACGCCACCGGGAGGTCGAGCACCCGGCCGATCACCTCGGCGATCTCGCGGGTCGGCAGCCCTTCCTCGGCCACGACGTGCAGTCGCGCGCCGCTCGGGGCCTTGTTCAGGGCGAGGGCGACCAGGCGTGCGGCGTCCGACCGGTGCACCGCCGCCCACCGGTTGGCGCCCTCACCCGGGTAGCCGGACACACCCCGCTCCCGCGCGGCCGCCACGACCGCCGCGACGAACCCGTGGTCGCGGGCACCGTGGACGGTTGGTGCGAAGCGGAGGCTGACGGCGTGCACGCCGCGCTCGGCGAACTCGAGCGCCAGGTTCTCGCTGCCGCCACGAGGCGCGTCGGGACCGCTGAGCGGCGACGTGTCCTCCTCCGTGGCCGGGCGGCCGGTGGCCAGCCCCGCGACCCCTGAGGCGAGCAGGAACGGCCGGTCCGAGCCGGCCAGCGCGTCGCCGATGGTCTGGACCGCGGCGCGCTCGGCGGCGTTCGACAGGGCCAGGTTCGCGAAGTCGTGCTTGTTCGCGAGGTGCAGCACGGCGTCCGCGGCGTCGGCTCCCCTGGCTATCCCGGCGAGGTCGTCCAGGTCGCCACGCTGCACGCGGACCCCCTTGGCCTCCAGCGCCGACGCCGACGCGTCGGAGCGAGCGAGGGCGGTGATGGTGTGGCCGTCGGCGAGCAGCTCGTCGACGGCGGCCGAGCCGATCCAGCCGGAGGCCCCGGTGATGAATACCTGCATGGTGAGTCCCCTCAGTGATGTCAGTGACTGTTGTCAGTCACAGACATCACCGTACCCCCGTCGTCAGTCACTGTCATCACCTACACTGAGCGCATGGCCCGATGGCAGCCCGGCACGGGCGAACGACTGCAAGCCGCCGCCCTCGAGCTCTTCGCCGTCCGCGGCTACGAGCAGACGACGGCCGCTGAGATCGCCCAGTCCGTCGGACTCACCGAACGGACGTTCTTCCGCCACTTCAGCGACAAGCGCGAGGTGCTGTTCCGCGGCCAGGAGCTGATGACGGAGGCGTTCCTCGCCGGTATCGCCGCGGCGCCGTCGGACGCCACACCGATGGAGCTCGTCGCCGCCGCGCTGGACTCCGGTGCGGCGCTCTTCCCGAGCGAGCGGCGCGCCCACTCCCGGCTGCGGCAGTCGGTCATCGACCAGAACCCCGCGCTTCAGGAGCGGGAGCGGCTCAAGATGTCCGGACTGACGGCGGCGATCGGTGGCGCGCTGCGTGCGCGGGGCGTCGCGGAGCCGGCCGCCACCCTGGCGGCAGAGTCGGCGGGCATGGTGTTCGGCATCGCCTTCACGCAGTGGCTCCAGGAGGGCGAGGAGCGCTCGATGTCCGACATCGAGCACGAGCTGCTGGCCGAGCTGCGCGGGCTGACCGGCACTTCGCCCAGGGGCTGACGCCGAGGCGTCGGCAACCTCGTGCTCAGCGAGGAGCGCACCGCGTCCGGCCGCGCCGGCCCAGCGATTCGGTCCGAAAACTCACTGGGTTCCGGGCCGGATCACTGGGCTGCCGCGCGACGCACAGGGCGCCGTCGATCCGGCGCTTGGTTCCGTCAGCCTCCCGGCTCCGGCGACACGGCGAGCCGCGTGTTCCACGGGTCCGCGAACCGGAGGGTCTCCCCGTCGTCGGCGGTCGCGATGCGGTGGGACCGGAGCCGGTCGGCGAGCGCCTCGACGTCGGTCCGCGTGGGGACGAGGATCCGCACGTCGCCCAGCCCGAGGGATGCGGCGCGCGGTGCCGCGCCGGCGCTGCGCCAGGTGTTCATGCCGATGTGGTGGTGGTAGCCGCCGGCCGAGACGAACAGGGCGGAGTCGCCCAGCTGCGCGGTGACGTCGAACCCGAGCGTGTCGACGTAGAACTGACGCGCGGAGGCGAGGTCGCCCACCTGGAGGTGGACGTGCCCGATCGCGGCGGAGGCGCCGGCGTCGGGCACCTCCGGGTCGTGCCAGCGCCGCAGGAACTGGTTCGGGTCGAGGAACTCGCTGGCCATCGCCACGGTGCCGTCCGGGTGGACGGTCCACTCCTCGCGGGGGCGGTCGCGGTACAGCTCGACGCCGTTGCCCTCCGGGTCGGTGAAGTAGAACGCCTCGCTCACCAGATGGTCGGCACTACCGGTGTAGGTCTGCGGCACGCGCTGCGCCATGGAGGCCAGCGACGCCGCCAGGCGTCGCTCGTCCTCGAAGAGGATGGCCGTGTGATAGAGCCCCGCGCCGCGCGGATCCGCGCCCGGCAGGTCCCGCTCCTGGCGGAGCACCATGATCGGCACGCCGCCACGGCCCAGCGTGGCCGTGGCACCGGCGTGGTCGAGCACGTCGAGGGTGACCGCCTGCTGGTAGTAGTCAGTCATGGCGTCGAGGTCGCGCACGAGCAGCTCCACGGTGTTCATCCGGGTGCGGTCGGGCGCCGCTCCCGAGGTCACGGTGCTGTCCTCCTGCCAGGTGGGCACGGTTCGCTGCTCGCCCATCAGGACACCAGGGCGAGGCCGCCGGTCCAGGAGATCTTCTCCGCCCCGGCGAGCGTCAGCTGCAGGAACCCGACAGCCTCCAGCTCCCGCGCACGCTTGAGCGAGCCGGCGTCGACGGCACGCAGCCCGGCGGCGGTGGCCAGGTCGGCGAGCGCCTCCTTGGCGGCCGCGTCGTCGCCGGCGACGAGCACCGTCGTCGGCACGGCGCCGATCTCACCGGTGGCGAGGGTGCCGCCGAAGTTGGTGTTGAACGCCTTGACGACCTTCGCTTCGGGGGCGGCATCCTGCAGCAGCTTCGCGGCCGACGAGTCGGCGGGGACCATGAGGTCGTCGAAGGTGCTGAAGTCGACGGGGTTGGTGACGTCCACCAGGACCTTGCCGGCGAACGCGTCCGGGTAGGCGCTCAAGACGTCGGTCATGGCGCCGTACGGGATGGCGAGCACGACGACGTCGCCCGTCACCTCGTCGCCGACCGTGCCTGCCGTGCCACCCAGAGGGCCGGCGACCGCGCGCGCCTTCTCGGGGTCGCGGGCCAGCACCTGGAGGCCCGTGCCGCCCTTCGCGGCGATGCCCGCGACGACGCTGCCGAAGTTTCCTGCTCCGATGACGGTGACCGTGGTCATGTCCACTCCCTAGGTAGTTGTTCCTACAACCAACACTCCCGAGTGTGGCACCGTTTACTTGTTGCGTCAACCAAACGTAGGATGGCAGGTGTGAAACGACGTGTACCGCGGATGAACGACCAGGAGTCGGCGGCCTGGCTGGGCCTGACCGCCGTCTTCCAGCTGCTGCCCGCCGCGCTGGACCGCCAGCTCCAGCGCGACTCCGGGCTCACCCACTTCGAGTTCGTGGTGCTGTCCACGCTCCAGCTCAGCCCGGAGCCGACGATGCGCATGACCGCGCTCGCCGAGGCCACCGTCGCCACCCTGCCCCGCCTGTCGCACGTGTGCGGGCGCCTGGAGAAGCGCGGGCTCATCGAACGCTCCCCCTGCCCCGAGGACCGCCGCGCCACCAACGCGAGCCTGACGGGCGACGGCCGCCGCGAGCTGATCCACTCCGTCCCCGGGCACATCGCGACGGCGCGGCGGCTGGTCGTCGACGCGCTCACGCCGGAACAGCTCGACGCGCTGGCCGAGATCACGGCCACGATCACGGCCCGCCTAGCAAAGGACCCGACCACCTGACTGTCGCCCCCGGCGCCGGCGCCCCGGCGCCCCGGCGCCCCGGCCCCGGGCGTCGAACGTAGGGTTGGTCGCTCTATCAGCCCTCATGCCGCGACGATGCCTACGTTGGACGAGTAGAGCGACGAAGCCTACGTTCGGCGGCGGGCCCGGGTGAGCGTCGAAGGGGAGTCATTTCGTGCACGGAGCAGAGCAGGTCGTCGCCGAGGCGCTTGGCGGCGCCGGTGCGGAGGTCAGGGCCCGCGGCGTCGTCTCGGCACTGGCCCGTGAGTACGGGCTGACCGGTTCGTGGACCCGGGTACCAGCAGGGGAACAGTCCGTCGCCTTCGGGCTGGACGGCGGCGCCGCACGCCACTTCGTCAAGATCGAGGACCAGACCTCCGTCGAGCGCGTCGAGGCAGCAGCAACGCTCACGGATATCGCCGCGCGCAACGGCGTCCGCGTGGCCCGGCCACACGCAGCGAGACACGGGAGCCATGCGATCCCGGTGGATGGCCTGGTTCTCTCGGTGGCGGAGTGGCTCCCCGGCCAGACGCTGTCGGCCCCGGTCAGCCCCGGGCAGGCCACCCAGATCGGCACAGCCCTGGGCCGGCTCCATCATGCCTTCGCCACCCTCGCTCCCCTGCCCGCCGCGGTCACCGCCGTCGAGGAGGAGTGGCTGCGCTGGGACCAGGAGGAAGTCGTGACCCGCTGGGATCGGGCCGCGGCCCTGGTCCGTAGCCGAGGCGACGACCCGGACGGATTCGACCGGGTCGCGCTGGCGGCCCTGGCCGAACGCCGCGGCTGGGCCCCCGCCCTCGCCCGCGTGCTCACCAGCCTCCCGCCGCTGACCCGGCAGTGGGTACACGGTGACTACGCCGCACCGAACCTGTTGTTCGACGGCGAACGGCTCGTCGCGGTGGTCGACTTCACCAACGCGTCACCACACCTGATCGCCTATGAGCTGGGGCGCATCGCCTTCGGCCCAGAGGTCGCGCTCTCGCCGAACGGAGAGGCGCTCTCAGCGGCGGTGCTGGACGCGTACGTCGCGGCGAACCCCGCGGCGACGGCGGCCGACGTCGCCTGCGCCGAGTCGTGTGCGTTCGTCCAGCTCGCCCGCAGCACGTACCCGGTGAGCGCGCGCTACGCAGGCACCGGCCAGTTCCGTGCCGACCTCGACGACTTCTGGATTCGCCGGCAGGACACGGCCCGGCTGCTGCACGCCCACCTCGCCCCTGCCGGCTGACCGGCCCGGCCACTCACGTCGAGCGTAGGTCTCGTCGCTCTTTCAGCCCCCAGAGAGCGACGGAGCCTACGTTCGACGAGTAGAGCGACGGAGCCTACGTTCGGCGGCGGGTACGGGAGCATGAGGGTCACAGTGCGCGGGTCGTCGAGCGCCGGCGCATCTTGACGTAGTTGCCGCACCCGGACATGGAGCACCAGCGCCTGGCGTGGTTGCGGGAGGCGTCGTAGAACGCCCAGCGACACGTGTCGCGGGCGCAGACCTTGAGCCGCTCCCAGTCGCCCGCCACCTCGGAACGGCGGACGGCATCGAGCACCCCCGCGATGCCCCGCTCGAACCCGGTGCCGGATCCCTCGAGCCGGATCCCGCCGTCGGCGTCGAACGCGGCACGCAGCGGGATGCGGCCGAGCTCGGCGTCGAGTGCCCGGCGGGCCGCCGGGTCGGCGTCGTGCCCGGCATGGGTCAGGAGGACGGCCCGCAGCCCCTCCCGGACGCGACGCGCGGCGCGGACGTCGTCCGACGTCATCCGGGCGCTCGCCGAGGCCAGGCCACGTGCCGCGAACCAGTCGCGGAGGGCTGCTGCGCTGTCGAGGCTCTCCGCGTCCTCCTGCGGCTCGTAGCTGTTGACGAAGTCGCGCACGACCGTGGCGGCAGACGGCGCCCACGTGTCGAAGTCGTTCTCTGCGGGTCGCATGACACCAGCGTATCCACTTGACCGGTGTATCGCCATGGACCACCATGACACCGGCTAACATCCGCCGATGGTGTGGTTCGGTCCTGCCGCCACGGCCCTCGTCGGGACGACGTCGGCGGTCGTGATGTTCGTCCGAGGCCGACCACTACCCGCCTGACCGTCAGGAGACCCGTACCGTGTTCGACCTGCCCGGCCTCCGTCGCCATCTTCCGCTCGCGGTCGCGCTGGGTGTGGACTCGATCGGTACCGGGATCAGCGGGCCGCTCCTGCTGCTGTTCCTGACCCGCGTAGCCGACGTCCCCCTGGCACAGGCCGGGCTCACGCTCTCCGCGACCTTCGCCGTCGCGCTGGTCGTGCCGGCGGTCGTCGGTCAGGTGGTGACCCGGGTCGGTGGCCGGAACGTCCTCCTCGCTGCCCAGGTCCTCCAGGCGGTGGGTCTCACCGGGCTGCTCGTCGCCCGCGACCTTCCGGCGATCGCCGCCTGCACCCTGGTCGCCGCGATCGGCCAGCGGGCCTTCTGGTCGTCCGTCTTCGCCGTCATCGCCGACGCCTCCGACTCCGGCCCGGCCGAGGACAAGGACCGCTGGTTCGCCCTGACCAACATGGTGCAGAACACGGGCTTCGCGCTCGGCGCGCTGACGGCGGGCGCGCTGCTCCTCATCCCGGGCGACCTGCCCTACCTGCTCGCCATCGGCACGAACGCGGCCTGCTTCACCGTCTCCGCGCTGCTGCTCCTGAGCTACCGGCCGAACCGGCAGGATCCCGCCGCCCCCGCTGAGCCTCCGGCCGTGCCGGCCCGGGTCCACCGCATCCCCTCGTGGCCGTACCTCGGCCTCATCGGGGTCGGGGCGCTGTTCGCGTTCTGCAGCACCATCCTCGGTTCCGGGCTCGGGGTGTACGTCGTCGACGGCCTGGCGGGGCCCGCCGCCGTGGTCGGCCCGCTGCTCGCTCTCAACACGGTCCTCAGCGCGTTCGGGCAGGCGCCGGCAGTTCGTCTCACCCGTCGGTACTCGCGGATCCGCGTGATGGTCGTCGCCGGGCTCATCTGGTGCGTCTGGGGCCTGTACACGGCGGCGCTCGGGCTCGCTGCCCCCGCGACGCTGATCGTGCCCGGCCTGGTGCTGTCGGTACTCGTCTACTCCGTGGCCGAGCTGCTGCACGGGCCGCGCTCGATCGCCTACGCCGCCGACGCGGCACCACCGGGGCAGCGCAGCACCTACCTGTCGTGGTTCCAGTACAGCTTCGCGATCGCCAACATCGCCGCCCCCGGGGTCTTCGCCGCCAGCTTCACCGTGGATCCGGGACTGCCCTGGGTCATCACCGCCGTCGTCGCCCTCGTCGCCTGCGCGGGCCTCGTGCTCGTCGCGAGGGCGCTGCCGCCGCAGGCGAGACGCCCGTAGGCTCCGCGTGTGGTGAGGAACAGGCAGCCGCTCGGGCGAGCGTTGCGGAATGTCATCGTGGCCAACGTCAGCTCGAGCCTCGGCGACGGCATCGCGAAGGTAGCGGCTCCCCTGCTTGCCGCACGGCTGACCGACGACCCGCTGCTCGTCTCCGGCGTCGCAGCGGTATCGATGCTGCCGTGGCTGATCTTCTCCATCCCGGCGGGCATCCTGCTGGACCGGATCGACCGACGGCGCGCCATGACCCTCGCCAACGGCGTACGGACGCTGCTCGCGGCCCTCCTCCTGACGCTGTTCGCCACCGGCACGCTGACGATCTGGTGGCTCTACGTCGTCATGTTCGCCTACGGGGCGTTCGAGACCATCTACGACGGCGCGCTCCGCGCCGTCCTGCCCTCGGTCGTCGACCGGCCCGACCTGCCACGGGCGAACTCGCGGGTCGAGGCGGGCGAGATCGTCGTCGAGCGGTTCCTGTCCGGTCCGCTGACCTCCGCGCTGTTCGCGGTCTCCGTGGTGGTGCCGCTCGGGATCAACGTGCTGACGTACGCGGTCGCCGGAGTCATGGCCCTGTTCCTCCCCTACGCGGCCGCCGGTGCCCACCGCACCCATCCGACCGGCGAACCACGCACCGCCTGGTACCGGCAGTTCACCGACGGCTTCCGCTACATCGTGGGCAACCCGATGCTGCGCAGGCTCTGGATCATCAGCGTGGCGATCGCCCTGTGCTTCTCAGCCGCCACGGCGACGCTGGTGCTCTACGTGCTGAACGACCTCGGGCTGCCCGAGGCCTGGTACGGCGCGTTCATCCTGGCCGGCGCCGTGGGTTCGCTCGGCGCCGCGGCGCTCACCGACCGGCTCAAGGTGCGGTTCCGCGCCGGACCGGTGATGGCGGTGGCCCAGACCCTGTGCCTGGCGGCGCTGGTCCTGATGGGCGCGGTTCCCGTGCTCGGCGTGGTCGCGTTCGGCTACTTCTTGTCTGCCGGCGGCACGACGGCGTGGAACATCCTGGTCATGTCGCTGCGCCAGGCCGCGATCCCGAGCCGGCTGCTGGGCCGGGTCCACGGCACCTGGCGCACGCTGCTCTGGGGCACGATGCCGCTCGGGTCACTGCTGGGCGGGCTCCTGGGCCGGATCGACCTGCGAGCGCCGTTCCTGGTCGCCGGCGGCATCGCGACGCTGATCGCGCTGGTGTCGTTCCGCTTCCTGGCGAGCCTGCCCAACCCGGAGGATCTCGACGACGCCGACGCTGCCTGAGCGAGCTGGTCTCCGGCCGCCGGACGTCCCGGTCAGCCCATCGAGAACAGCGGGCCCGTGATGGTCAGGCCCGGGTCCTGGCTGAACACCCAGAGGAACGCCAGCGCCGCACCCGCGAGCGCCAGGTCCTTGTTGAACTGGATCATCTCCGTCTGCTTCGCCGTCGCGTCGGTTTCCCGCCAGAACGCGTGCATCATGAACGCCGTCGGGACGAGGAAGACGAAGAGGAGCAGCGCGCCCAGGTCTCCCCAGACGCCGAGCAGGACGGACAGCCCGCCGAGGAGCATCAGCACCCCGGTGGCGAGGGTGGCCTGCCTGGCCATCGGCACGCCCTTCGACGCCGCGTAACCGGCCATGCCGTCCGTCTGGGTCAGGTGGCCGACGGCGCTTCCGAAGAAGAGCGCCACGAAGAGCACCCGGGCAATCAGCAGTACGACGTCCATGGTCGCCTCCGGTCGAGGACCTACAGTTGCTCACGCTTTCTTCACACTTTAGGACCCGACCGTCTCTCGCGTCGAGGGCGGGGCCGGAGTTTCCTCGGTTCCGACCAGGGCCGGAGCGGTGGCCTTGCGCAGGGCACCCCAGAGCACGCCGCCGATCACCAGCGCGGCTCCGATCGCGGTCGGCACCGCGATCTCCTCGCCCAGCAGCACCGCCGAGGCGCTGAGTCCCACGACGGGGACCAGCATCGAGAACGGCGCGACCACCCCTGCGGGGTGCCGGGTCATGAGCCAGGTCCAGACACCGGATCCCACGACCGTCCCGATGAGCACCGTGTAGGCCAGCCCAACCAGGGCCGGGACCATGTGCGGCCCGGGGGCGAACGCCGCGGTGATCGCGCCGGGCCCCTCCACGACCAGCGACAGCACGAACATCGGCACGGGCGGCACCACGGACATCCACAGCGTGAGGTGCAGCGGGTTCGGCGCCTTGGCTCGCGCGTTGGACACGTTGCCGATCGCCCAGCCGAACCCTCCGGCCAGCACCAGCAGGAACGGTGCGAGCGCGGCGGCGTGCGCCTGGGACCAGCCCACCACGGCCAGTCCGAGCGTCGCCGCACCCAGGCCCGCCAGCTGCCGGGCAGTCACCCGGTCCCGGAACGCGACCGCGCCGAGGAGCACGGTGAACGGCGCCGACGACTGCAGCACCAGTGACGCGAGCCCGGTCGGCATGCCGACGGCCATGCCCCAGTACAGGAACAGGAACTGCAGGGTCCCGAAGCCGATGCCGTAGCCGAGCAGCCAGCGCAGCGGCACCTGCGGGCGCGGTACGAGGAGCACTGTCGGGACGGCGATGATCGCGAACCGGAGTGCCACGAGCAGGAACGGCGGGAACTGGCCGAGCGAGGCGTCGATGGCGATGAAGTTGAGCCCCCACATGACCGCGACGGACACGGCGAGCAGGCGGTGCGAGATCGGCATGACCCGAGTCTGAGCGGCACGGGTTCTGAAGGACAAGCGAAACCTTCTACATGTCCTTGTAGGTTGCCTTCATGGATGCAGCACCTCGGCGTCGTGGTCACGACCTGACCCGCATGGACCCTCGTCACCTCGACCTGCTCCGCGAGCTCGCCGACCGGCACTCCGTGACGGCGGTCGCCGAGGCGACCCATCGGACGCCGTCGGCCGTGTCGCAGCAGCTCCGCACGGCCCAGCGTGACCTGGGTGGGATCCCGCTGGTGGAGCCGCACGGCCGGAGCGTGCGGCTCACCGAGGCGGGCAAGCTCCTGGCCGACGGCGGTCGCGACCTCGCGCGGACGATCGCCCAGGTGCAGGCTAGATGGGACGCGTACCTGGGCTCGGCGTCCGGGACGGTCCGCCTGGCGGCCCTGCCGAGCGCGGCGGCGGTCCTGCTGCCAGAGGTCCTGAGCCGGCTCGCGGACACGGCGGTCAGCCTTGAGTGCACCGACGTCGACATCGCCGAGTCGGAGTATCCCGGGATGGTGGTCGACCACGACATCGTCGTCGGGCACAGCTTCACCGGGCCTGTCCCCGCCGGAGCGGAGCACCTGGTCACCGCGGCCCTGCTCCGCGAACCCCTCGACATCGCCATGCGTGCCGACCACGTGCTCGCCACCAAGGCGCGGGTGACGGCTCAGGACCTGGTGCGCCACGAGTGGTACGGGGTGCCGCTCGGCTACCCGTTCGACGACCTGCGCATCGCCGTCGAGACGACTGTCGGTACCCCCGTCCGGGTGGTCCAGCGGCTCCGCGACAACCGGCTGATCGAGGCGCTCGTCGCGGCGAGCGACCGCGTGGCCGTGCTCCCCCGGTACAGCACCACGCCCGGCGCGGGAATCACCCTGCGGCCGGTGCACGGGATGGACGCCGCGCGGTGGATCGTTGCGATCCTGCGCCCCGACCGGGCTGAACGGCTCGCCGTCAGGACTGTGCTGGAGGCGTTGCGGGCGGCGGGTCGAGAGGTCGTCGGCTGAGGCCTGTCGTGCTGGCGCCCAGCTCGACCAAGTCAGTCTCCATCGAGGTGGAGCTCGGTGTTCCGGTCAGCCGCGCACGCCTTGGCGAGCGCGAGGATCTCCTCCACGGCTGTCCACCGCCATCAGCTTCGTGTCTGCCGCGACGCACAAACCTCAGCGAGTAAGACCATCCGAGACGACAACCCGAACCGCCTCCTCTTCACGTCGACGCTCCGTCGCCCGCCGCACGCAGAACCTCCGCCAGCCAGACGAGCCCATGGTCGATCGCACGGTCAGGGTCTCGGATGATGGCAGCAAGATTGTCCAATGAGTCGGAGACCATGCCGATCGTCAGGTCCGAAGGTTCTTGGTAGATGTCATAGGCCGCGGGAGCGGGCACCGACCAGAACGCCGCATCGGGGACGCGGAGCACACCGTCCTTCGCGGCATGGTCCAGAAGGACGCCGAGAACACGCTTGAGATCCCCGGTCGGAACCTCGATCATCATTTGCTCGCCTCCGAATCTTGTCGATGTTCAGTCCCGACATCCGGGTCCCCAGTACAGGTGCCCCGGGTGTGTCGCGACTCGGCGAGCAGCGCTCGCTCGGGAACATCGAGCAGGAGATGCCGGCCGTGCCCGGTCGAGCGTGCCTCAGCCGGTCTTGCCGGGCCGGCCCGTGCGTACGGCCCAGACGATCAGGACGATCCCGACGACGGCGAGGATTGGCCCGATGATCGCCCACAGCGTCACGCCCGTCATCGCGCTGCCGGCCAGATAGCCGAGTCCCTGAAAGGTGAAGACGCCCCCCATGAGGACGAGCACGGCACCGAACACGATCAGACCTGACTTCATGGCTGCTCCGAACTGCGGTGGCGGGAAACTGCTTGGCACGTGCTCCGTGAACACTATGGCCTGGCGGCGGAAGTTAGCATCGGGCAGAAGTGAGCGAAGACTCTTCGACAACCAGATCAAGAGCGAGGCACCTTCATGACCGCGATCGACGACCACGACGGCTACATCGCCGCGGCGCCCGAGCCCTTCCATCCCGCACTGAAGCGGTTGCGCACGCTGCTGTCCCGCGCTCTGCCCGAAGCGGACGAGATCGTGGCCTACAACATGCCCGGGTTCAGCATCGGCGGCTCGGTCGTCGCGAGCTATGCGGCGTTCAGCAAGCAGTGCGGGCTCTATCTCCGTCCGGGCGCCCTCTCCGAACATGCCGAGGAGATCGCCGCCGCCGGGCTCAAGGCGACCAAGACCGGCATCACCTTCTCGCCGGGCAAGCCGATCCCGGACGACCTCGTCGAGCGGCTGGCGCGCGCGTCGAGCAGGGAAGCCGAGGCCTGATGGGTCAGCCCCGCCGTCTGCCCACGCGCGCGGTGAAGACCGGCGGACACCGTCAGCCACCGGGTCACGAGGCCGCTGGCGGGATGCGACGTCGGGGCGTCCCGCGGTGGCACCGATAGCTGTGGTGGTAGGTGCCAGGTGGGCTGAACTGCGTTCGGCTGGGACCCGGGTTTGCGGGCTGAACCGAACAGTTCGGCCTGGCTGAACCAGGCGGGGCCAGGCCGAACGGAATTCAGCAGGGCCGGCACCCCTGGACCCAGTGGTGTCCACCGTCGCCCGGCCGCACCCGCCCAGCACCGCAGCACCGCAGCACCGCACCCACCGCAGCGCCGAGAGGAACCTCCATGCCCGGCACCACACCGCTCGACGAGGTCATGGGTGAGCTCGCCGCGCTCGAGAACCCGAAGTTTCGCGCCGTCAACGAGCGCAACGGGGACGACCACGGCGTCAATCTCTCGCAGCTGCGCGCCGTCGCGAAGCGCCTGAAGAAGCAGCACGAGCTGGCCGTCGAGCTCTGGGCGACGGGCGACACGGCCGCGCGCCTCCTGGCCACGCTGGTCTTCCGCCCCCGGACCTGCACCGCGGCCGAGGTCGACGCGATGATCCACGAGGTCCGCTCCCCCAAGCTGCTGGACTGGTTCGTCGTGAACGTCGTCAAGCCCGGCAGGTTCGCCGAGGAGTTCCGCGAGCTCTGGACCGCGGACGACGCCGACCTGGTCGGCAGGGCCGGCTGGACCCTGCAGAGCGACAAGGTCGTCAGGTCGCCCGACGAGGTCGACCTCGATGCGATGCTCGACACGATCGAGCGCGACTTGAAGGGCGCACCCGAGAACACGCAGTGGGCGATGAACACCTGCCTCGCGATGATCGGGATCAACCATCCCGACCGACGCGCGCGGGCGATCGGCATCGGCGAGGACCTGCACGTGCTCGCCGACAACCCCGCCTCCCCCGGC
>NZ_JBEZZF010000064.1:0-33636 GCF_040639055.1 Promicromonospora sp. NPDC023987
TGGCCCCCCACTGTGGGGGCGGGCCCGGGCGGGGTCGACACTTGCCCCCGAGGTCGGCACAGGCCTGTGCCGACCTCGGTGCAAGGTAACGACCTCGAGCCCGTAGCCACAGCACCGCACCGATGGCCGCGACCACCTGCATGAGGCCGGTCACCACCAGGACCGGGCCTGCGCCGAACGCGCCGATCAGTGCGCCGCCGATGAGCAGCCCGGCTGAAGCGCCGCCGCTGTGCAGCACGGTCTCGGAGGTGAACGCGGTCCGGCGCTCCGCGCCCGTCGTCCGGTCCACGATGAGCGCGTTGAGCGCCGCGATGCCGAACGGCATGGTCAGTCCGCCCACGGCGGAGACCAGCGCGACGGCGACCAGGTTCGGCGCGGCGGCGGGCAGCGCGAGGTACGCGACGCCCAGCATCACCCACGAGACCACGATCGCCGGGATGCGCGGCACCCTGTGCACCACGAGCGGCACGACGAACGACACGCCGACGGTCGCGGCGCCGTAGCCGGCCATGCCGGCCGCGACCAGCTCGCCCGGCCGGTCGAGCTCCGCACCGAGCAGCGTGAGCCCCAGTGTGAACGCGAACCACGTGATGCCACCGATCCCCGCGAGCCCGACGCCGACGGCCAGCTCCGGATGGGCGCGCAGCACGGCCCGCATGGAAGGTGCGGCGTCGCCTGTACCCCGTTGGTCGACCTCGTCATCTCGTTGGTCGACCACGACCAACGGGGGTCGGGCCGGCACCGTCAGCATCGCCACGGCGCTCAAAGCTACCGCCGCCGCCTCGCACCAGAGCAACGGCTCGGCGCCCCACACGACCAGCAGCCACGCCCCGAGCGGCGGCGCGAAGATCATGGACGACCGGTGCGCGAGGTCCTGCCAGGCGAGGGCTCGCGCGCCGACGTCGGGCCCGTTCCCCGGAAGCTCGGCCAGGTCGGCGGTCAGGGCACGCTGCGCCGGTGCGAGCATGGCCGACGTCGCGCCCGTGACCAGTCCCGCCGCGCAGAGGACCGCAGCGCCGACGCCGACGGTCGCCACCGCCACCGGAACCAGCATCAGCCCGATCACCTGCACGGCGAGCAGCCCGGCCAGCGCACGGCCCGACGTCAGGCGGGACCGCAGGCGACGTCCCCACCACGCGGAGGTGAGCAGGGGCAGGCCGGCGAAGCCGCCGACGAGGCCGGTGGTCCAGGCGTCGCCGGTCTGGTCGAGCGCCACGAGCGGGAGCGCGACCGCGGTGATGCGCTGGCCGGTCCAGGTGACGAAGGTCGTCGCGGTCAGCGTGACGAGGTGTGGGTGCCGCACAACGCCATCCTGCGGCGGTCCCGGCGCGGCCGGTAGAAGGCTGTCGAGCATGAGCGGACATAGGCTGGTGCTATGACCTCATACCCCACGGTCGAGGACCTCCGGCTGGTCGACGCGGTCGCGCGGCACGGTTCGCTAGGCGCCGCCGCGCGCGAGCTGCTGGTGAGCCAGCCGTCGGCGAGCCAGCGGCTGGCCGCGCTGGAGCGGCGCGTTGGCACCCTCCTGTTCGACCGGGACACCACCGGTGCGCGGCCCACGACCGCCGGGCTCGCGTTCTGCGACCAGGCCACGCACGTGCTCGACCACCTGGGCGCGATGGTGGAGCGCACGCTCGTGGCGGCTCAGTCGCGCACCGTGTCGGTGGGCACCATCCCGAGCCTCGCGGGCACCCTGTTCGCCGTGCTCGACGTGCTGCTCGACGACGTCGTCGTCCAGCCCGAGGTGGAGCACGGCCCGCGGCTGCTGGAATGGGTCGAGCGGGGAACGCTCGACGCGGCGTTCGTGACCATCGCGAAGCAGGTCCCGATCGCCCGGGGTCTGGTGGTCACGGAGGTGGGCCAGCACGACCTGGTCACGCTCCTGCCCGACGGCGCCCCCGGGCGGGGGCAGGGACGCCGGCCGTACGCGGGGCAGACGGTGGTCTGCTGCGCGCTCGACCTGTCCAGGGACGTCCTGCTGCGCCGGCTGACCGATCTCGGTGCGCGTGCCCGGCACTCGGCCACTGCGGAGTCGGCGGTCCGGACCGCGCGGGAGCGGCGCTGCGCCGCCGTCGTGCCCGACCTGGTGGCGCGCTGGTACGCGGCCCCCGGTGACCGGATCGAGCCGGCGCCGGTCCGGTCCACGGTGCGGCTGTCGTTGGTGACGCGCAGCCCGGCGCCGGAAGACCTGGTCGATGCGCTCCCTGGCCTCCGAGAACGGCTGGACCGGGGCAACGTCCACGCGCGCGGGGGAGTGTCCTGAGGCCGGACCCCGTCTGACGGCGGATCAGCGCGCGCGACGCTCCGCCTGGTCGCCGTACTCCGCTACCAGGACCTGGACGGACCGGTAGAGCTCGTCGCCCACATGTGCTCGCCGGTGGTCGATGTACTCGCGACAGCACTCGTAGCAGCGGCTCATAGCGCCTCCGCGCAGGCCCAGCAGCATTCGGACGTCCACATAGCCGCGCAGGGCGAGCGAGGACAGGAACTCGTAGTAGTCGAGCATGGTGACGACGTGGTGCTGCTCGTCGGCCGACAGGGCGGGCCCTACCGGATCGCCCGCCGCGATGCGGGCGGCCATCCAGGAGTCGGCCGCTACGAGTGCGTCGGTGGTCTGGAAGTTCATGATCAGCTCGACGCTGTGCTGCCTGCGCTGGGTCTGCCGGGTCTGCAGCACCGTCGCCGCTCCGAAGACCACTGCCACCAAGATCGAAGCCGCCGTCTCGTTCACGCCCCGGACCGGGGCCCGCAGCGCGCCGAAGATCAGCACGACCAGGCCGGCGGCGGCCAGGGACTGAACGGTGAACCGCAGTCTCGGGTCGAGCTGCTGCCAGCGTAGATACAGGCGGTGGTACCTGTTGTCCGGGCGGGAGATCATGCGGTTCCGATCAGGTCGTCGTTGAGGTCCAGGAGCCGGGCGAGCTCGGTCACCGGTGCGTGCGCGTCGTCGACGCGGAGGTCTACCTGCACGTGCGTGCCCTCACCGATCGCACGTCCGGCGCCTACCACGAGGAGCGCGGCGCTCTGCCGTCCGCGGCGGTCGCCGCCGGCCTGGTCTCCGGCCGCGAGCGCGTTCAGCAGCCGGCGTCGGAGCGGCACGTCCCCCGAGTCTGTCCACGCGGACTGCATGGCGTCGAGCACCTCGGGGCCGGTGAGCAAGTTGCCCTGCAGGGCATACCCGGCGCCGGAGCGGTGGCCCGCGTGCCCGGTGCACTCCGGTCCGGTCCAGGCCGCTGACTCACCTGCCCGGTCGACCACGCCTATCTGCCGACGCCGCCGACCAGGATCGTCGGCCAGGAGAGCGGCGAGAGTCCGCTCCGCGGTCTCCCCGGCACCGAGCAGGGCCAGACCCCGCTCGCGGTGGGCCATGTTGGTGTGTGCCTGCGTCGCGAGCGCGCCGACGTCGGGACCGGCGGCGGGCACCATCGCCCCGACCGCCAGGTATCTCGATGCGACGGCTACGCCCCAGGCGGTCTCACGAGGGCTGTGCGCCACGATCGAGAACGTCATGGTGAGAGGTTATGCCGGGCTCGGTGGCGGAGGGGGTGGTCCGTGCGGGTGGGTCGGCCGGCACCGTCGTCCAGGGGGTCAGGATTTCCTGACAGGTCGTCGCATCGATGTCACGTCCCGTTCGTCCCTCTCCGGGCGGATCGGCGCTCCGGACGGTGGAAAGATGGACGCATGCCCGCGAACTCCCCCCAGCCTGCGGCGCAGGACGCCGCGCCGTACGACGCCCTGCTGCTCTACTCCTTCGGTGGTCCGAACAGGCCGGAGGACGTGGTGCCGTTCCTGCGCAACGTCACCGCGGGCAAGGGCATCCCGGACGAGCGGCTCGAAGAGGTGGGTGAGCACTACTACGGGTTCGGCGGCAAGAGCCCGATCAACGAGCAGAACCTCGCGCTCAAGGCGGCGCTCGAGGCAGAGCTCGCCGCCCGCGGCATCGACCTGCCCGTCGTGTGGGGCAACCGCAACTGGGCGCCGTACACGAGCGACGCCGTCGACGAGCTGGAGAAGCTGGGTGCCAAGCGCGCCGTCGCGCTCGTGACCAGCGCCTACGCGTCCTACTCCGGCTGTCGCCAGTATCGCGAGGACCTCGCTGTGACGCTGGACGAGCGCGGACAGCTCGGCCCCGACGGGTCCACCGGCGTGCAGTTCGACAAGATCCGCGCCTACTTCAACCACCCCGGCTTCGTGCGGGCCAACGTCGACGCCGTCGTCGAGGCCTACGCGAAGCTCGCGGCGAAGGGTGGCTCGGCAGCCGACGCGAAGCTGGTGTTCGTGACGCACTCGATCCCGGACACCATGGAGGCGGCGTCCGGCGTCGGGCATGCCACCTACTCCGAGCAGCACCAGGACGTCGCGGCGCTGATCGCCGCAGCCGTCGGCGATCAGTTCGGGCACACCGTCGAGTGGGAGCTCGCGTACTGCTCGCGGTCCGGTCCGCCGAGCCAGCCGTGGCTCGAGCCCGACGTGAACGACCTGCTCACCGAGCTCGCCGAGGGGGGCCTGCGGGACGCAGTGCTCTCGCCGATCGGATTCGTGAGCGACCACATGGAGGTCGCCTACGACCTCGACACCGAAGCCCTCGCCACGGCGGCGGAGCTCGGCGTCACCGCGGTGCGGGCGGGCACTGTCGGTACGCGCGCACCATTCGTCAAGGGCCTGGTCGACCTGGTCGTCGAGCGAGCGGGCCTCGCCCGCGGCGAGCAGGTGGACGAGGCTACGGTGGGTGCTCTGCCCGCCTTCCCGTCCGTCACGCCTCCCCTGTGCTGCCTGCGGCGGCACGAGGAGCCCAGCGGAATCCCAGCACTCTGCAGCGAGGACATGCACCGATGAGCAACGAAGCAGCCGGCACCGAAGCCACCCCTGGTCACGTGCACGGGGACACGAGCGCGACGGTCGACACGGCCGGGATCAACGACACGATCCGGTACACGATGTTCTCGGTCTTCTCCGTGACCGAGACGCTGCCGGCGGACGAGGCCGAGCGCAAGGCCGTCGTGGCCGCGGCGGAGGCCGCCGTCGGCGGTGGGTCCGACCCGGCCGCCACCTCCGGTGACCTGGTGGTCCGTGGCTGGTACGACGTCGGTGGACTGCGTTCGGACGCCGACCTCATGCTCTGGACCCACGGACCGTCGATCGAGGCCGTGCAGGGTGCTTACCAGCGGCTGCGCGCGTCGGAGCTGGGCCGCTCGCTCGAGCCCGTGTGGTCGGTCGCTGCCGTGCACCGTCCTGCGGAGTTCAACCGCGGGCACATCCCCGCGTTCCTCGCGGGCGAGAAGCCGCGTGACTACCTGTGCGTGTACCCGTTCGTGCGCTCCTACGACTGGTACCTCCTGCCCGACGACGAGCGCCGGACCATGCTGCGCGACCACGGCATGGCGGCGGCCGGCTACAAGGACGTCCGGGCCAACACCGTCTCGGCGTTCGCGCTCGGCGACTACGAGTGGGTCCTCGGCTTCGAGGCCGACGAGCTGCACCGCATCGTCGACCTGATGCGCGACCTGCGGGCCACCGAGGCGCGCCGGCACGTGCGCGAGGAGATCCCGTTCTTCACGGGCCCGCGCACGACGCTCGCGGACTGGGCGTCGCGCCAGCCGCTGAGCTGAGCCTGTCGCTGGTCGAGCCCGATGCTGGTCGAACCCGACGCTGGTCGAACCTGTCGAGACCCCCTCACGGGCTCGCGACAGGCTCGACCACCGCGACGTCGGCACGCGGAAGGGTCGCGGCCAGTGCCGTCGCGCCGAGCTCGTCGTCGGTCAGGACCGTCGTGATCAGCCCCGCGGCCGCCAGGTGCTCGACGGCGGCGCGCACCTGACCGTCGCCCGCCTCGATCAGCAGGTGCCCGCCGGGGCGTAGGAGCCTCGGGGCCAGGTCGATGACGCGGCGCAGGATCGTCAACCCGTCGTCGCCGCCGTCCAGCGCGACGTGCGGCTCGTGCTCCCGAGCCTCCGGCGGCATCATGCTGATCGCCTCGGTCGGGACGTACGGCGCGTTCGCGACGAGGACGTCGACGCGGCCCCACACCTCGGCAGGGAGCGGGTCGGCGAGGTCACCCGTGAAGGTGTGCGCGTTGAGCCGACCGGCGCCGGGCAGGGCGTCGTCGTCGTCGGACAGTGCTTTGAGGTTGTCGTGTGCGCAGGTCACGGCTACCGGGTCGACGTCGGCGGCGTAGATCTCGACGTCGTGCCCCGCTCTGCGCAGGCGGGCCGCTACCGCGCCCCCGAGCGCGCCGCTACCGCAGCACAGGTCGACCAGGAGGAGGGGGCCGGCGGTGGTCGCTTCGGCGATCGCGCCCGTCGCTTCGGCAGTGCCGGCCGCCGCACGCTGCGCTGCCTCCCGAACCAGCAGCTCGGACCGTCGGCGCGGTACGAACACCGCTGGCGCGACGAGCCAGCGCCGGCCGTCCAGCTCGGCCCAGCCCACGAGGTGCTCCAGCGGGAGCCCGCCGACCCGTGCGGAGACGAGCTGTTCGAGGCGCACGGTGTCGCCGTCGGCCGCCTCGGTCAGAACCCGCGCCTCGTCCTCGGCGAAGACACAGCCGGCGGATCGAAGCCGCGCCACGAGTTCGTCCATGGCGCGAGCGTAGTGCGCTGCTGGCTATCGCGTGCCTTGGGCCCGTGGTACCCGACGATGTGGTGTCAGTAAAAACATGAAGGAGGATTGTGCTGACAACACACTCTTGCTACTGTGCGGACCAGCCGAAGTGCGGGAAGGCGGTTCGCTATGAGGAGCGGCATGAAGTCAGGATTGCGTCGGCCTCGCCGGCTGTCGACGGTGAGTGCTGGGCGGTGCACGGTGCGTCGAGGTGGGGCGGGACTCGGTGGAAGCGCACTCGTGGTCGGGCTACTCGTCGCCTGCTCGGGCGGCGGTGACGTACTGACGAGCAACCTCGTGGATCGCGACGAGCTGAAGCTCGGCGACACGGCCCTCGCGGTCTATGCGAGTCCGCAGAGCAATAGCGACGACGCCGAGAGCGGAAGTGGCTATGTCGTTCTCGTGGACCGCGAAGGTGCGGTGCAAACGGTCGAGACGGCGGTGATGGACGCCGGTCGACTGGTGTGGAACGCCGATGGCCTGTACTTCTCGGACTCGGTGCAGGACTTTCGGCTTGATTCCCAGGGCTTGGAGGTTACGGACAGCCCCAAGCCGGACTTTCAGATTTCCGCGCACGACATGGAAGGGTCCGTTGTCAGTGTCTACAACGACGGCTGGACGTCGGAGTCGGACTACCGGATGCTCGCGATCGAGCACAATGCGCGAGAATCTCGAGGAACGGATCTGTCGGGAGCGTTCTGGCTGGTCTCGCGCTGCGACGACAGGCTTGTCGCTGTCGCGCCGTCCTCGGGTAAGTTCCTCGGTGCATACCCGGAAGACTCGGTAGGAATCGCACCGAGGGTGCTCTATTCGATCTGGCCTGGGCAGCAGGAACCTTTGGCTGTCACCGAGGCTCCCTATCTGATGGAAGACGCCGCGCGCGACGCGCCGTGCCACGACGAGGTGGTGCACTTCCTCGCGCAGAGCGGAAACCCCGACGGCTCGGATGACGTGCTGCGCCCGGTCGTCGTCTCGTGGGATGCCACCACAGGTACGCGGGAGGAGCGCGACCTGGTGACAGGAGATGGCACGGGGCTCCCGCTTGGCGAGGACGATCTGGTGTACGCCCGCTACGGTGCCGAATCGCTCGTCGGCGGGGAGCTGAGGTGGCTCGGCCCGGACGGCACGGTCCGCGCGACGGACGTCACCGACGGCTCCACCACGGAACTGTTCGACGTGGGCGAGGGCGTGGTCGAGGCGCAGTTCACCCACGACAGCGTCTTCGTGCTCGCGAATCCGGACGGCAGCGACTCTGCCACCCTGACTCGGTACGACCTGGCGACGGGCTCGTCTGCGAGGGTCGTGTCAGTCCCAGGGCTCGGTTCCTACGACTCCGACGACATGAGTGTCCAGGCGATCGCGGTGAGCCCGCAGGTGCTTGCGAACACGGACTGACCTCCGAGAACTCCGAGGCCACGATGGCTTCGGCGACGGTGCGGGAATGGGTCCCGTGCCGATGACAAATGAATGAGGTGATGTTGTGATCCACCGAACAATCCGGGTCGGGGCGGCAATGGGAGCCGCTCTGGCGCTCCTGTTCACGGGCGCAGGCATGGCGTCCGCCGCCGAGTCCTCCGATATCAAGAGGCTGGCTGAGATCCAGCAGGTCGAGGACGTGCAGGCACTCGAGGCCGAGATGAAGGAGATGGCCGAAGCTGCGGGTATCCCCTTTGACGACTTCACGAGCGTTGCGCTCGCCGAGGTGGAACGCGAGCTTGCCGATGCGCAGGCGGAGGTCTCGGAGGCAACCGGCGTGACCACGATGGGGCCGGGAGCCTGCACGTCGCGGAAGATGCCTTCGGCGTCGCAGCGGGGCGACCACATCTGGATCCCGTCGCTACCGGTCTTCGGCCACTCCGCCCTGTACTGGTCGGGTACCAGCATCATCGAAGCGCCTGGTGTCAACAAGAAGAGCCGACAGATCCACATCAGCGACCGCTCGGCCTGCAAGGGCGCCCAGGTTCAGCACGTCAAGACGTCGGCGGGTAACCGC
Source organism: Promicromonospora sp. NPDC023987 (assembly GCF_040639055.1). Lineage (NCBI taxonomy): Bacteria > Bacillati > Actinomycetota > Actinomycetes > Micrococcales > Promicromonosporaceae > Promicromonospora > Promicromonospora sp. NPDC023987. Next base: position 8,591 of record NZ_JBEZZF010000064.1, read on the forward strand.
GTGTCCGCCGTCAACCGAGCAAAGAACTCGTACGTCGGGAAGCCGTACGACACCTCGTTCGCAGTGAACAAGACCAACGGGTCGTCGAAGCTGAACTGTTCGGAGCTGGTGTGGCGTGCCTATCGGCAGAGCGCTTCCCGTCTCAACCTGGACAGCAACGGTGGCAAGGGCGTGTTCCCGAACAACATCAAGAATCATGGTAAGACGTCGACCTACAAGACGCTGACCTGAGAAAGATGATCGAGGAGTGTCCCCGGTTCGACATGTGATAGATGCCGAACCGGAGACGGCGCAAGCCTAGCCAGGCTTGCAATGATCCGTGTGGTCCGCTCCTGCTCACCAGGGACAGGGGCGGACCATGCGGTTCCATAGCGGAAATATGCAGATGGCGACGATTGGAACGATATGAAGCAATGGTCGATGGCCGTGTTCGTGCTGGTGGCGAGTGCCGCTGCGTTCCTCGTGATCGTGCCCGCGATCTGGCTGGCCGGGTTGATGATCGGCGGAGGGCTCGAGGTCGAGTGGGCAATCTTCCCGCTGATGATCTTGTTCGCCGTCCTGAGCTTTGGTGGCATCGCCTTCGCCGGCGCGCGGCTGTGCCTTCGTGCCGGCCTGTCACCAGTTTCTGCCGGGGCCGTCGGGGCATCCGGTCCGCTGGCCGGTCTTGTCATCGGTTGTGCGTACTGGGCTTCGATGTACGCACTCATGGAATGGTTGCCGGTCACCGTCTCTGCGGTTGTCGCGTCGATAGGTGGAGCGGCCCTGGCGTCCCGCCGTCGCAGGGCTACGGCGGATGCCCCTGTGGGCTGACGGAAGATGCGTCTCACCGCCGCGTCCATCCGGCTCGGGGTGGGGGTAGCGTGCGCGTAGAGCCCAGGCGATATTGCCGCGGCCGGGATCTAGGATTGACAGGAATGTAGATGGAGATCCACGAAGAGGTTGGTGACGGTTCGGACCGTGTCCGCGACGGGGCGGTACCTGGTCAACGGCTCGGCGAGGCATTCCGAGCACGCCTCAACGAGCTGTTCGCTGCCGCGGAGCGTCGAGGCAGGCACATCACCAACCGCGAGGTTGTCCTGTGGATGAACGATCACGGTTACGCGATCAAGGATGCGTATCTGAGCCAGCTGCGGTCCGGGCGGGCAGCCTCTCCTTCGCTGAAGATCATCGAAGGGCTGAGCGCCTACTTCGACGTCGACTCGTCGACGTTCCTGAGCGTCGACAGATCACACGTGCTCAATGATCTGCTGGACCAGCATGGCGTCCAGGCCATCGCCACCAGGGCGGCTGGATTGTCGCAAGAGAACATCGACGCCATTGCGCGCTTGCTGGACAGATTCCGGGAGTCTGAGAGCCTGCCTCCGGTCTCTACCGATGAGGCCGGCGGTCCGCTACGGGACGAGTAGCATCGTCGCGGCCAGCCCGCCGCAGAACCCTACGATGAGGCCGGTGGCGACTTCGAGCGGTGTGTGGTCCTTGACGCCGATGCGAGCGGCGCCCACCAAGAGGCCGAGCGCCAGGAGCGCCGCCGCGGCCGGCCAGTAGAAGTTGGCGGCGATCCCTGCCGTGACGGACAGGACTCCGACATGGATGCTTGCTCGCACGAGCGGCGTGACCAGAGTCAGGGCCACGACTCCGGCGAGGCAGGCAGCCAAGAGCTGGAGCATCAACGGTGGTGCACCGACGAGGAGCATCACGGTTATCGCCATGCACTCGATGACGATGAGCCCCATGAGCGCGACAAGACGCTGCAGCCGTGGGCGTACATGCCGAGACTCCCAGATGCCCTGGCGCGCCAAGCCGTGGATGAAGAGATATGGGGCTCCCGCCGCGAGAAGGACGAGCAGGGGAACTTGCCACCATGCCTGTGCCGGGGTGGCTGACAACAGGCCGATGGTCAGGACGCTGGCGGCGACCGTGTAGCCGGGCGCGAGCACCTCGGTCGCGATCCGGGCCCAGCGTGGTTCTGAACGCGTCTCGTTCATCGGGTCATGGAGGGGTCGGGTGCCCTGCCCTCGTGATGGTTGGCGTCCGTTTCCAGGGCGCGGCCCAGGCGAGGTAGGGATGACTCGTCCTTCAGTTGTTCGGTCCAGTCGGCGGGGCTGGTGCTCGGTGGCTCGCCATCGGTGAGCCGCGCCACCGACATCCTGAGCTGCTGTGCAACGAGGACCTCCGGCGGCGATATCGGCATGCGCTTCGCCAGCGCTTCGCGATCGGCTGCCGTGGAGTAGTGCGCAAGTGTTCCGATTCCGTCCAGAATCTGGATGGTGCGGTGGTAGCTGTCCACGGCCTTGTCGTGAGTCGGCGGGGGAACCGTCGCCGAGACGGCCGTCGTGACATACCGGTGCAGGTAGGCAAGGTCTGAGCGCTGCTGTCGGGCGCGGACCGCTGCCGAGGTCAGCTGTCCGACAAGGCCGACCGTTGTGAACACGCTCGAGCCGACGATCAGGTAACGCGTCTGGATGCCGAGCACCAGGTGCGACCCGTCAGGGTCTCGCATCTGCTGCAGGAGCGCCAGCAGGCTGACAGCCGCCCAGATCGTGGCCAGCCCTGCGCCGACCGCCGCGAGATCGGTACCCCACCGCAGCTGCCAGGTCCGTCGCGAGCGTGATCGGAGGGCGGAATAGGCGAACCAGGCCGTGGCGCCGATGAATGCTCCGTAAAACACGACCCAGTAGACGGCCATGAGGGGTTTGCCCTGTGTCTGGGAGTCCAGGTCTGCGGCGACCCACGGGCCGCTCGCCGCGAACGCCGCGATCATCACTGCTGCTGTCCCGAGACATGCTCCGATGACGAGGGGCGTCCGCGGAGTCCTCGCTGTCAGCGTCTGCATCACCCAGCCGGAGATCAGTACACAGCCCACGACCAGTGCGATGTGCTTGGCGACCTCGTCGACGGGACTCTCCGTGACCTGGCGAACATGATCGACGACGGCGTGTGTGCGCAGCGCCGAGGCGATACCGACGCAGCCCAGCCCGAGAGGTAGAAAGGCGTCGGTCCGTGTACGGGCGCGCGCTGCGGTCCAGGTCGTCGCTCCCAGAAAGGCAGCGACCGCGATCCACGCGAGAATCCCGCTGTTCATCTGTACAGCTCGAGTGCCGTGAGGCGATCACTCGTCCCGCCCACTGCTGCCAGCGAGATCATCAGTCGACTCGCTGCCGCTTCCACACGTTGCTCGGTCGGGTCGTCGTAACCGTCGCGGCGCCCCTCGTCGCGCTCGTGCTCGGGATTGTCGAGGGCTTCCACGATATGTATGAGCTCGTGAGCCACGATGTGTGCGCGGTGGAGCTCGGTGATCGCGTGGACGGTGTTCACGATGATGCGATCGTGGTTGGGATAGCCGAGCCACATCCCGGACAAGCCAGCGCCCAGGTTGTCATCCACCACGGTGAGCGGGCGCTGGCGCAGACTCTGAACCACGTCGCAGGCCTCTTCGAGGCTCCGGACGCGGTCGAGCCGGTACTGCTGTAGCACTGCCATGCGTCCCCCGTGCCGACGTCAGCCCGCCCCCCTGGCGGGATGTGGCGATAAGTATGCACCGCTTACCAACCTTCGGGCAAGAAAATGCCCGGCCGGTTCGCCGGCCGGGCACCTTCTTGTCAGGAGGCGACACGTCACCAGTTGACCGCTCTCCCGCGGTGAAGTGGTGCTGGAGAGCGAGGAGCGCTAGGGGTACAGGCCCCGGATCTGGTGTGCCTCGGCGACCCGCTTGACTCCGATGACCAGGGCGGCGTCCCGCAGGGACAGGCCCTCGCGCTGGGCAAGCGCCGAGACCTCCGCGTACGCGGTCACCATGCGGTGCTCCAGCTTGTCCGCGATCTCGGACTCGGTCCACCAGTACGTCTGGTTCGCCTGGACCCACTCGAAGTACGAGACGACCACACCACCGGCGTTCGCCAGGACGTCCGGGACCACTGTCACGTCGTTCTTCGCGAGCAGGGCATCGCCCGCCGCGGTCGTGGGGCCGTTGGCGCCCTCGACCACCCAGCGAGCCTTGACGCTCCCCGCGGTGGTCTCGTCGAGCACACCCTCGATCGCGGCAGGGACCAGCACGTCGACGTCGAGCGCGAGCAGGTCCGTGTTGGAGACCCGGTCGGCATCGGGGAAGTCCACCACCGAGCCGGTGCGCTGCACGTGCTCCATGAGCCGGGGCACGTCGAGGCCGGTGTCGGCACGGATGCCGCCGTACTGGTCGCTCACGGCGACGACGCGTGCGCCGCGCGCCGCGAAGATCGCCGCCGCGTGCGAACCCACCTTGCCGAAGCCCTGGATGGCGACGGACACGTCGCTCAGGCTCATGCCGGCCTCGGCGAGCGCGGCCGACGTGACGTGCACGATGCCCGCCGACGTCGCGGTTCCGCGGCCCAGCGAGCCGCCCACCGCGAGGGGCTTGCCGGTCACGACCGCGGGGATGGTGTACCCGCGGTTGACCGAGTAGGTGTCCATGACCCAGGCCATGGTCTGGGCGTCGGTGCCCATGTCCGGCGCCATGATGTCGGTGTCCGGGCCGATCATCGGCATGATCTCCGACGTGTACCGCCGGGTCACGCGCTCCAGCTCGCTCTGCGAGTAGCCGCGGGGGTCGATCGCGACGCCGCCCTTGGCGCCGCCGTACGGCAGGTTGACCACCGCACACTTCCAGGTCATCCACATGGCCAGCGCCCGTACCTCGTCGACGTCGACCGAGGGGTGGTAGCGCAGGCCGCCCTTGCCCGGGCCGAGGCTGACGTTGTGCTGCACACGGAAGCCGTGGAACAGCACCGTCTCGCCCGTGTCGCGGCGGAGCGGCACCGCGACGTGGATCTCACGGCGCGGGGTCGCGAGCATGCGATGCAGGCCCTCGTCGTAGCCGAGGATCTCCGCCGCGGTGGCGAGCTGCGCATGCGCGGTCGCGAGGGCGGAACCCTCCGAGGGAGATCCAGCCGGTGCGAAGCTGGGTGGTGGTGCGGGTGTGGACGTCGTTGTCGTCGTCACGTGGGTCCTCCGGGGAGAACGGCGCCGACCGCCGCAAGGCGGGACGCGGGTGTCGCGGCGCGGGGTTTGCGCCTCGCCCCAACCGTATCGCTTCGACTGGCCATGGTGCGCGACGGCGAAGGGACTGTCCGGTGATTTTCCTGTGGGCGCCGTGTCACGGGGAAAATCAGCGCTCCGCAAGCTTCCAGGCGCCCGGCAGCAGGACGCCGGCCAGCGCGGCCTTGATCGCGTCGCCCACGAGGAAGACGCCGGCGCCGGCGGCGAGGGCGGCGCCCGGCGCCATGCCCGTCGTGACGGCGAGCCACGGCACGCCGATCGCGTAGATGGTCGCGGTGCCGGCGGCGAACGCGAGGACGGTGCCGAGCACGCCACGGTCGAGTCCGCGCTTCGCCAGCGCACCGACCACGAGGCTCGCCACGACGAAGCCGACGATGTAGCCGCCGGAGGCGCCGAAGATCACCTCGACGCCCGAGGCGCCGCCCGTGAAGACGGGCAGCCCCACCACGCCGAGCGCCAGGTACAGCACCTGTGCGAACGCGCCGCGTACCGGGCCGACCGCCGCGGCGCCGAGGAGCACGGCGAAGGTCTGGCCCGTGACCGGGACGGGCAGGCCTGGGATCGGGACGCGGAGCTGCGCCGCCAGGGCGGTGAGCGCGGCGACGCCCACGATGAGCGCGATGTCGCGTGCGAGAGTGCCCGGCAGCAGGTCGGCCAGCACACGGCGCGGGTTGGAACTCGGGACCAGGGGGAACGCGACGGTCGTCATGACGTCGAGGCTATGCGGCCTGGGCAGGTGCCGTCGTGGTCCTCGGCCACCTGTGATCCAACGCGTTCGTTGTGCGGATCGCGCAAGGAACGATTCGGCTCAGGCTCCGTCCTCCGGCTCAGGCTCAGCCCTCCAGCGGCTGAGCCTGCGGTTCCGCTCCGGGCGCGTGCCTCGTTCCTCGGCCCCCACCCTGCGCTGCACCTCCGGCTCAGCCGCGCCGCGACCGGCTGCGGAACGACGAGGGTGTCTCGCCGGTCAGCCGGGCGAAGGTCCGGGAGAAGGACGGCTGGTCGTAGAAGCCCGCGGCCGCGGCGACGTCCGCCAGCGGGACCGTGCTGGAGGTCAGCAGGTGCGCGGCCCGGTCGACCCGCAGCCGCAGCACGAGCTGGCGTGGTGAGAGCCCGAAGACCCGGCGCACCCGGCGGTCGAGGGACGCCGAGGAGCAGTCGGCAAGGACGGCGAGATCGGCGACGGACGGCATCTCGCCACGTTCCAGCAGGTCCTCGATGTCGCCTCGCAGCCGGGCCATGGCCTGGATCGTCGCGTCGTCGGCGTCACCGGAACGCAGGTCCTGGGACACGGACACCAGCCCCACGTAGGCGCCCGACTCGTCGTGCAGCGGCAGCTTGGAGGTGAGGAACCAGCCGGGCGCCCCGCCGACGTGCCGGATCAGCTCGAGCTCGCCCCGCAACGGCTCATCGGTGGTGCGGACCCGGATGTCCTGGCTCTCGTAGCGCTCGGCGAGCTCGGGGACGAACAGGTCGGCGGCACGCTTGCCGATCACGTCACGCCGCGACCGCTCCCGCGTGCGACCCACGAAGACCTGGTTGACCAGCACGTACCGCCCGTCGGCGTCCTTGGCGCAGAACATGACGCCGGACAGCTCGTCCATGAGGGAGACCATGGCGGGGTTCAGTGCGGCCAGCAGGGCCTGCGTCTCAGGCCGAGCGGCGCCGTTCGACGGGTTGCTCATCGCGATCCGATGCTACGCGGCGGCCAGAGGCGGTGCGGCTACCTCTTGGCGAAAACTGGTGTGGAAAGCGAGTGATCCCGCCAATACATCCGACCGCCTTCGGGTGCACCCTGGGAAGATGAAGACCTCTGCTCGGCGCGAGAGCGCCGCTTCCGCCGCAGTCCCGACCGGGGGCGCAGGCGCACGGGACAGCGCCACGCCGCCGGCTCCGACCGAGCCGCCCGCGAAGCCCGCCGCCGACACGCTGATCGAGGACGCCGTAGCCCTCGCCAGGACGTGGATCGGCACCGCCACCGGCGCAGCCGCCGGCGGCACCACCACCGACCCGACGCGGGCCGGGGGCAGGACCCGGACCGACAAGGCCGTCGCCCGTGCGTCCGCCGCCCTTGGCGCGCTCGTGTCCGACCCGGCCGGCCTGGAGCTCGCCGTCGGGTTCGTCGACGACGTCGCCCGCCCCCAGGACACCCACGTCGCCGCGAAGGCGCTGGCCCGGCTCGGCAAGCAGGCCGGCAGCGCCACGTTCCTCAGCCCGGCCGACCGCGCACTCTTCCGGGCCGGCGCCCTGGCCGCCCCGGTTTTCCCCGGCATCGTCGTCCCCGCGGCCCGGGTGCGCCTGCGCCAGCTCGTGGGTCACCTCGTGGCCGACGCCGGCGCCGGGCTCACGGCGCACCTCGCCCGCACCCGGGCCGAGGGCTACAGCCTCAACGTGAACCTCCTCGGCGAGGCGGTCCTCGGCGAGGAGGAGGCGGCGGCCCGCCTGGCACGCACCATCGCGCTGGTGGAGCGGCCCGACGTCGACTACGTGTCGGTCAAGGTCTCCAGCGTCGCCGCACAGCTGGTCACGTGGGACCTCGAGGGCTCCCGCGACCGCGTCGTCGAGCAGCTCCTGCCGCTGTACCGCGCCGCTCGCGACCACGGCGTCTTCCTCAACCTCGACATGGAGGAGTACCGCGACCTCGCCCTGACGACGGCGGTGTTCACCGAGATCCTGGGCCGCGACGAGTTCCGCGACCTGGAGGCCGGCATCGTGCTCCAGGCCTACCTGCCGGACGGCCTGGGCGCCCTGGACGGTCTCACCGAGTTCGCGACCCGGCGCGTCGCCGACGGCGGCGCACGCATCAAGGTACGCGTCGTGAAGGGCGCGAACCTCGCGATGGAGCACGTCGAGGCCACCCTGCACGACTGGGCCCAGGCGCCGTACCCGACCAAGGCCGACGTCGACGCCAACTACGTGCGCATGCTCGACCACGCGCTGCGACCCGAGCGGGCGCGAGCGGTCCGCATCGGCGCGGCGTCGCACAACCTGTTCCACGTCGCGCTCGCGATCCTGCTCGGCCGCGCGCGCGGCGTCTCCGAGGCGCTCGACGTCGAGATGCTGCAGGGCATGGCGCCCACCGAGGCCGCGGCCGTCCGGGACGAGGTGGCCAAGGACGACGGCCGGGTGGTGCTGTACACCCCCGTGGTCCGCGACGAGGACTTCGACGTCGCGATCTCCTACCTGGTGCGCCGCCTGGAGGAGAACGCGACGGAGCAGAACTTCCTGCACGCGGCGTTCGCCCCGGTCCCGACCGGCACCGAGCCCGCCATGGACCGGCAGGAGGCCGCGTTCCGCGCGTCGGTCACCCTCGGTGTGCACTACTCGCCCGACGACGTCACCCCGCGCCGCCGTCCGCGTCCCGCACCGGAGCCGGTCACGGGACCGTTCCGCAACGCCGCCGACACGGACCCCTCGGTCGACGCGCACCGTGCGTGGGCGCAGGAGGTGACCGGTGCGTGCTCCGGATACGTCCCGGCGCTCGCGGAGCCGCTGGCGACGCCCGCCCAGGTCGACGACGTCGTGGCGCTCGCCCGGCGGGCCGGCGCGGCGTGGTCCAAGGTCTCCGCGCCGGACCGGGGTCGCGTGCTCCGGGCCGCGGCCAAGCACCTCGAGGCCGCGCGTACCGACCTCGTCGCCGCGATGGTGCACGAGGCCGGAAAGACGGTCGCGGAGGCGGATCCCGAGGTCAGCGAGGCCGTCGACTTCGCCGCCTACTACGCCCGCGCGGCCGAGGCGCTCGACCCGACGTCCGAGGCCTGGCCCGGTGCGCGCTTCATGCCCGACGGCGTCACCCTGGTGACGCCGCCGTGGAACTTCCCCGTGGCGATTCCGATCGGCGGCGTCCTCGCGGGCCTCGCCGCCGGCTCCGCGGTGATCGCGAAGCCCGCGCCGCCCACGCCGCGCTGCCTGGAGATCGCCGTCGAGGCCGTGCACGCCGCACTCGACGAGGTCTGCCAGGAGATCGGGCTCGACTCGGCGCTCGCCCGCGACGTCGCGCAGTTCGTCCGGGTGCCCGACGGCGACCTCGGCCGCCGGCTCGTGACGCACGACGGCGTGTCCCGCGTGATCCTCACGGGCGCCATCGAGACCGCCGAGATGTTCGCCTCCTGGCGGCCGGAGCTGCCGGTGCTCGCCGAGACGTCGGGCAAGAACGCGCTGATCGTCACCCCGTCGGCGGATCTCGACCTGGCCGTCGCGGACGTCGTGCGCTCCGCCTTCGGCCACGCGGGACAGAAGTGCTCGGCAGCCTCGCTCGTGATCCTCGTCGGCTCCGTGGGCGACCCCCGCACCGCGACGGGCGAGCGGTTCCGCCGGCAGCTGACCGACGCCGTCGCGTCGCTCGCCGTCGGGCCGGCCACGGATCTGGCGACCGTGATGGGACCGCTCACCGAGCCGGCGCAGGGCAAGCTGCTGCGCGCCCTGACCACGCTGGAGCCCGGCGAGAGCTGGCTCGTACGGCCGCGCCGGCTGGACTCGGTCGCGCGGGACGCAGGCCTGGGCCGCGGCCGGCTCTGGACCCCCGGGGTGCGCGATGGCGTCCGCCCGGGCTCGTTCTTCCACCTCACCGAATGCTTCGGCCCGGTGCTGGGCATCATGACCGCCCGCGACCTGGACGAGGCGCTCGCGCTGCAGAACGCCGTGTCGTTCGGCCTCACGGGCGGCATCCACTCCCTGGACGACGTCGAGGTGGCCCGCTGGCTCGACCGGGTCGAGGTCGGCAACGCGTACGTGAACCGGCACATCACCGGCGCGATCGTGCAGCGCCAGTCGTTCGGCGGCTGGAAGGCCTCGTCCGTCGGCCCGGGCGCCAAGGCGGGTGGGCCCAACTACATCGCGCAGCTCGGCCGGTGGGAGGACGCGCCCGACGTGCCGGCACGCACCGCTGACCCGGCCGGCTGGCTCGCCTGGGCGCGGGCCGACGACGACCGTGCCTGGCTCACCGAGTTCGCGCCGGAGCACGACCCGTCGGCGCTCGGCGTCGAGACGAACGTGTTCCGGTACCGGCCCGTCCCGGGCATCACGGTGCGGGTCGGTGCGGACGCGCCGGACGTCGAGGTGCAGCGCGTGCTGGCCGCGGCCGCTCGTGCGGATGTGCCGGCCACCGTCGTCGGGCAGCGGGAGATGACGGACGAGGCGTTCGCAGAGGCCGTCGCCGACGGCAAGGTGACCGGCCGGATCCGCGTGGTGGGCGAGGCTCCCGGCCTGCGCGACGCCGCGGCGAGCCGGCTCGGCTCGGCCACGGTGCTGGACGCCCCGGTCCTGGCGAGCGGTCGCCGGGAGCTCCTGACGATGCTCCGCGAGCAGGCGGTCAGCCGCACGATGCACCGCTACGGCCACCTCCGCACAGCCTGACCCCTCCCCGTTGAGTGCTGGCTATTTGTTGCTTTCAAGCGTCTGAAGCAACAGATAGCCAGCACTCAACGGAGTGGGGCGGGTCAGGCCGAGTCGCCCTCTATCAGGCGGGGGGCGAAGATGCGGCGCTCGTCCCGGACCGCGCGGCCCGCCACCAGGTCGACCAGCATGCTGGTGGCCGCGCCGACCATCTGCACCACCGGGTTGTGGACCGTGGTGAGGCGCGGGGAGGTGGTCTCGGCGATCCCGAGGTCGTCGAACCCGACCACGGAGACGTCGCCGGGCACCGACCTGCCACGATCGGCGAGCACCCGCAGCGTGGCCTCCGCCATCAGGTCGGAGGCGGCGAAGATGCCGTCCAGGTCGGGGTGCTGGTCCAGGAGCCGGCCGGCCGCGACGACGGCCCCGGCAGAGGTGAAGTCGCCCTCGACCACGGCGTCGTCGGGCAGGCCGGCGTCGCGGAGAGCGTCCCGCCACCCGATCATGCGGTCCACTCCGGCGGGCATGTCGAGAGGTCCGGTGATGGTCCCGATGCGCCGTCGTCCGCGGTCGATCATCCGCTGGGTGGCGATGCGCCCGCCCGTGATGTTGTCGACGTCCACGTACCGCAGGCCCCGGGAGAACTGCGGGTCGGGCTCGAAGAGGCGCCCCACGAAGACGGCGGGCAGCATGGTCGGGCCGAGCTCCGTCTCGAGCTGGTCGCCCTGGTGGTGCGACGCCACGATGACGCCGTCCACGTGACCGCTGCGCAGGTAGCGGCCCACCCGCCCGCGCTGCTCGCCCGGACGGGCGAGCAGCAGCACGAGCTGCAGGTCCGTCCCGGCCAGCCCCTCGCTGACGCCCGCGAGGGTGCCGCTGAGGAACGGGTCGGTGAGGATGCGCTGGTCCGGCTCGGGCACCACGAGGGCTATCGAGTCGGTCCGCCGGGTCACGAGGGACCTGGCGGCGCGGTTCGGTGCGTACCCGAGGCGGGCGACGGCGTCGTCCACCGCCGCCTGCGCCTCGGGAGAGACCCGCAGGCCACCGTTGATGGCGCGCGACGCGGTCGACCGGGATACCCCGGCGGCCTGGGCCACGTCGTCCAGGGTGGGTGGGCCTGAGGTCGTCACGCCTTGGAAACCGCCTTGTCTCCGCCGTTGTCGTCGCGTCCGTGCGCCGAGGGCGTCGCCGATCGCTCAGGAACGGCGTTGGCCCGCGCGACCTGACCGTACCAGCGGCCCGACGCCTTCACCGTTCGTTCCTGCGTCTCGTAGTCGACACGCACGAGCCCGAAGCGCTTGCCGTAGCCCCACGCCCACTCGTAGTTGTCGAGCAGCGACCAGCCGAAGTAGCCGCGCACGTCGGCGCCCTCGTCGATGGCGTCCTTGACGGCGCGCAGGTGCACGTCGATGAACTCGAGGCGCTCCTGGTCGTCCACGAACCCGTCCGGTCCGGCGACGTCCTCGTAGGCGCTGCCGTTCTCCGTCACGTACAGCGCGATGCCGCGCGGTCCCGTGTAGTCCTGCTGCAGCCGCAGCAGGAGCCGGGTCAGGCCCTCGGGCTGGACCTCCCAGTTCTGGTCGGTGGTCGGCAGGCCGCGCGGGTGCGTGTAGGCGCCGTCGCCGCCGGGGAACGGGGACGACGACGGGCGGGTCACCGGGGCGCCGCCCTCCAGGGGCCGCTCGGCAGGCACGGCCGAGACGGCGTTGCCGTGGTAATAGTTCACGCCGAGCGAGTCGATGGGCGTCGAGATGATCTCGAGGTCGCCCTCCTGGATGTGCCGCTCGAGGCCGTACTCGCGCACGTCCTCCAGCACGTCCTCGGGATAGGCGCCGCGCAGGATCGGGTCCGCGAAGATGCGGGTGAACCCGCCGTCGAGCCGGCGCGCGGCGTCGACGTCGGCGGGGTCGTCCGGGTTCAGCGGGTCCTCGACCTCGAAGTTGAGCGTGATGCCGAGATTCGCCTCGGGGGCCCGCTCGCGCAGCGCCTCGACGGCGAGGCCGTGGGCCAGCGAAAGGTGGTGGGCGGCGGCGAGGCCGTCCTCGCGGGACTGCCGGCCCGGTGCGTGCTGGCCGCCGGTGTAGCCGAGGAACGCGGCGCACCACGGCTCGTTGAGCGTGGTCCACACGTCGACCCGGTCGCCGATGGCCTCGTGCATGGTCACGGCGTAGTCGCGGAACCGGTACGCGGTGTCGCGGTTCACCCAGCCGTTGGACTCCGCCTCGATCGCCTGCGGGAGGTCCCAGTGGTAGAGCGTGAGCCAGGGCAGGATGCCCGCGCCCAGCAGCTCGTCCACGAGCCGGTCGTAGTACGCCAGACCCGCCGGGTTGACCTCGCGGCCGCCGGGGACCACGCGGGCCCACGACGTCGAGAACCGGTAGGCCTTGATGCCGAGGTCCTTCATGAGCGCGACGTCGGCCGGGTAGCGGTGGTACTGGTCGCAGGCGACCTCGCCGTCGTCCTGGCCGAGCACTGCGCCCGGGACCTTCGCGAACACGTCCCAGACGGAGTCCTCGCGGCCGTCCTCGTGGGCGGCGCCCTCGACCTGGTAGGCCGCGGTGGCGGCGCCCCACAGGAACCCGTCTGGGAACGGGACGGTGCCGGCCGTGTTCGAGGTCGGCGCCGTCCTCGGCGCGGTCGGGGTGTAGGGCAGGGCGATGCCGGGCGCCGGCGCCCGGAGCGTCCCCGTGGTCTTGACGTTCAACGTCATCTCCTGAGTCATCCCTTCACTGCTCCTTGCATGATGCCTGCGACGAGCTGCTTGCCGACGAAGGCGAAGATCACGAGCAGGGGGAGGGTGACGAGGAAGACGCCGCCCATGACGAGTGAGTAGTCGACGAAGTAGTTCGACTGCAGCGACTTGACGACGAGTGGAAGCGTTGGATTTTCGGAGCTGAGGACGATGGAGGGCCAGAAGTAGTTGGTCCATTGCTGGACGAAGGTGAACAGGCCGAGCATGGCGGCCGCGGGGCGTGCGGCGGGCAGGGCGATGGACCAGAAGGTGCGGATCATGGAGGCGCCGTCGACGCGGGCGGCCTCGATGAGTTCGTAGGGCAGTGCTTCGGCGAGGTACTGCGTCATCCAGAAGACGCCGAACGCGGCCACCAGGGCGGGCACGATGACGGCGTGGAGCTTGCCGATCCAGCCGAGGTCGGACATGAGGATGTACAGGGGGATGACGCCGAGCTGGGTGGGGACGGCCATGGTCGCGATGACGAAGACGAGCAGGGGGCCGCGGCCGCGGAAGCGGAGCTTCGCGAAGGAGTATCCGGCCAGCGTGGAGAACAGGACGACGGACGCGGACACCAGGATCGCGATGATCAGCGAGTTGCCCAGCGCGAGCCAGAAGTTGATCTGGGTGGACTCGATCACGGTCGCGAACTGGGTGAAGAGGCTGGCGTCCGGGAGCCATTGGGGGACGGGGTTGCGGGAGATCTCGACGGGGTCGGACGAGCCGAGCAGCAGGGTGTAGTACAGGGGGAAGACGGAGATCAGCAGGGTGATCCCGAGCAGGACGTAGACGAGAGGTCCGGCGCGGTGGGTGGCGCTGCCGGTCTGGCGGGCGCGGCGGCGGACGGCTTTCTTCGCGGCGTGGGGGCCGGCGGTCTGGGCGGTGACGGCGACGGAGCTCATGCGTTCCCCCTGCTCATGTTCGTAGTGATGCTCTTGCGCTTGGGCTTCTTCTTCGCGGGGCCTGTGGAGGAGATGCGTCGGGTGATCAGGAAGTTGGCCAGGCCGATCAGGACGATCAGGAGGAACAGGAGCCAGGCGACGGCGGAGGCGCGGCCGAGGCTGTGCTGGTTGCCCCAGGCGGTGTCGTAGAGGAAGACGACGGTGGTCATCCAGTTGCGGTCGGGGCCGCCGAGGCCGGTCGCGTCGAAGAGTCGTACCTCGTCGAAGATCTGCAGGCCGCCGATGGTGGAGGTGATCACGACGAAGATGATGGTGGCGCGGATCTGGGGGACGGTGATGGAGAAGAACTGGCGCACGCGTCCGGCGCCGTCGATCACGGCGGCTTCGTAGAGGTCGCGGGGCACGGCTTGCATCGCGGCGAGGAAGATCAGGGCGTTGTAGCCCATCCAGCGGTAGTTGACCATGGTCGCGATCGCGACGTGGCTGGCGATCCGGTCGCCGTGCCAGGCGATGGAGTCCAGGCCGATGGTGTTCAGGACGGAGTTGATCAGGCCGTACTGGTCGGCGAACAGGCGGCCGAAGATCAGGGACACGGCGACGGGTGCGACGACGTAGGGGATCAGGACGCCCATCCGCCAGAACGTTGCTGAGCGCAGGTTCTGGTCGAGCAGGGCGGCGATCGTGATCGCGATGATGACCTGGGGGATCGAGGAGAACACGAAGATGGAGAGTGTGTTGACCAGCGACTTCCAGAACGTGGGGTGGTTCAGCACGTCGACGAAGTTCTGCAGGCCGATGAACTCGCCCTGTCCGCCGAGCAGGCTCCATTCGTGCACGGACACGAACGCGGTGTAGGCCAGGGGGAACAGGCCGGTGATCGCGAACAGGATGAAGAACGGCGAGATGTACAGGTACGGGGAGAGTTTCACGTCCCAGCGGCCCAGTCGTTGGGAGAAGCCGAGTCTGCGTGACTCGCGCTGAGGCGCACCGGAGCCCGGTGCTGATCGTTGAGGTGTCAGGACAGCCATTTCATCTTCCGCCGCGTCATCGTCGGTTCAGGTCACTTGTGGAGCGCACCAGGAGGGCGCTCGCGCACGATCCGGTGGTCGGGCCCGTCGAGAACAGGTCTCGACGAGCTCGACCACCGGATCACGTCAGCCGCTGGTCAGGCTCAGGCTCGGCTTGTGTCAGCCGAGGGCCGCGGCCTTCTCGACGGCCTCGGCCCAGGACTCCTCGGCGTCCGTCGACTTCGTGATGTCGACGCGGTTGAGCGCGTTGGTGACCTCGTCACGGATGGCGAAGTAGTTCGCACCCTTGTACGGTGCGCCGTCGATCTTCTGCGCGCGGGTCGAGAAGATCTCGCCGACCGGTGCGTCGTTGAAGAACGGGTTGGTGAAGCTCTGGACGGCCTCGGAGTCCTGCGCCTCGAGCTGCGACGGGAACGTGCCGGCGGACTCGAACGCCTTGGTCTGCTGCGCGGGGTCGGTCAGCCACGCGGCGAGCTCCTTGGCAGCCTCGGTGTTCTCGCCCGAGGCGGGGACGGTCAGGAAGGAACCGCCCCAGTTACCGCCGCCACCGGGGAAGACATCAGCGATGTCCCAGCCCTCGATGCCACCGGAGTTCTGCTCGATCGGGCCCGTCATCCAGGCGGGGCAGAGCATCGTGGCGAAGGCGTCGGCCTGGAAGCCGGCGACCCAGTCGTCGCCCCACTGCTCGAGGCCCGCCGACAGGTCGTCGTCGACGGACGCGGTGATCTCGTCGTAGATGTCCTTGACCTCGGTGTTCTCCCCGAGGTCCTTGGGCTCGCCCGTCTCCGGGTCCTCGAAGGCCGCAGGCAGCTGGTTGACCATGCCCTGGAAGGTGCCGGCCGCGCTGTCGTACCAGGCGACGTCGGACTCCTTCACGAACTCGCGGCCCGCGGCGAAGTAGTCCTCCCACGTCGCGTCCTCGCCACCGAGGAGCTCGGCGACCTCCGCGCGCTCGGTCGGCAGGCCGGCCTTCTCGAACAGGTCGGCGCGGTAGCAGATGGCCTCAGGGCCGATGTCGGTGCCGTAGCCGATGACCTTGCCCTCGGGCGTCGTGGCCTGCTGGACCTTCCAGTCCACCCAGCGACCGTCGAGCTCCGGGTCCGCCATGTCGGTGAACAGGTCGGGGTACTGCATGAGCTCGGGCAGCCAGTCGACCTCGATTGCCTCGATGTCGGCCAGGCCCTCGCCACCGGCGGCGAGCTTGGTCGTCATGTTGCTGCGGGCGTCGTCGGTCGTGGCGGCCTTCACGTGCTCGACCGTGACGTTGGGGTGCTCCTCCGAGTACTCGGCGAGCATCTCGTCCGTGTAGCCGAAGTCGTTGAACGTCGCGACCTTCAGCGTGATGGGGCCGTCCTCTTCGGATCCGCCTTCGGATCCTTCGGCAGCACCGCAGGCGGTGAGGGCGAGGGCGACGGCGGCGGCACCGGCGGTCGCCTGGAGGGTGCGGGCGGCGGTGCGCCGCGTGGGTCGGGTACTGCTCAGCACTGGGGACTCCCTTGTCGTGCGGTCTGGGCTTGCGGTCAAGCTGTGGTGTGGTCGCGTGACGTACGAGCACGTCGGCGTACCTGCGCTGGAAGCGCTCCCATCCCTAAGCTGTGGTAGCGCTTCCACGGACACTGATCGTTGCGTCAGCCACTGTCCCGTGTCAAGGGGAGTCCCGGGCGAAGACTGCTTCTCTCATTCCTTCACCCGCAGATCACCCACGGTCTGCACCGCCTGGTTCCAGGCGATCTCCGGGCCGCTGCTGCCCGTGTCGACCGCCGTGAGGGCGTTGTTCACCTCGTCGCGGATGGCGAAGTAGTACGGCCCCTTGTACGGCGCGCCGTCGATGGACAGCGAGCGCTCGGTGAAGATCTTGCCCACCGGTGCGTCGTTGAAGAACGGGTGGATGTAACCCTGGACGGCCTCGGAGTCCTGCGCCTTGAGCTGCGACGGGAACACACCTGCCTCGGTGAAGGCCTGCGTCTGCTGCTCAGGGGCGGTGAGCCATGCGGCGAGCTCCTTCGCCTCCTCGGTGTAGGCGCCCGCTGACGGAACGGTCAGGAACGAGCCACCCCAGTTGCCGCCGCCGCCAGGAAAGACGTTGGCGACGTCCCAGCCCTGCACGCCTTCGGAGTTGATCTCGATCGAGCCCATCATCCAGCCGGGGCACAGCATTGTCGCGAACGCGTCCTGCTGGAACCCGGCGGTCCACTCCGGGGTCCACTGGACCAGGCCGGCCGAGAGGTCGTCACCGATCGCCGTCGTGATCTGGTCGTAGACCGAGCGGACCTCGCTGTTGGTCGCCAGATCGGTCGGCTTCTGGGTCGCCGGGTCCTCGAACGCAGCCGGAAGCTGGTTGATCATGCCCTGGAACATGCCCGTGGCGCCGTCGAACCACGCCACGTCGGACTGCTCGCTGAACTGGCGCCCGACGTCGAAGTAGCGCTCCCAGGTGGCGTCCTTGCCGCCGAGGAGCGCGGCGACCTCCCCGCGCTCGGACGGCAGGCCCGCGGCCTCGAACAGGTCGGCGCGGTAGCAGATGGCCTCGGGGCCGATGTCGGTGCCGTAGCCCAGCAGCTTGCCTTCCGGTGTGGTGGCCTGTGCCACCTTCCAGTCCACCCAGCGCTTGGTGACCTCAGCGTCCGTCAGGTCCTCGAAGAGGTCGGGGTGCTGCATCAGCTCCGGCATCCAGTCGACCTCGGCGGCCACGACGTCCGCGAGCTCGGCGCCGTCACCGGTGGTGTATGCCTTGAGCATCTGCAGGCGCGCCTCGTCCGAGGTGGGGGCCACGATGTGCTCGACCGTGACGTTCGGGTGGTCCTTCGTGTATGCCGCGAGCAGCTCGTCGGTGTACCCGAAATTGTTGAACGTCGACACCGTGAGCGTGATCGCCGCGTCCTCGCCCTCTGCGTCCGCGGGGCTCTGCCCCAGGAGCGAACCGCAGGCGGTGAGGGGCAGGACGACGGCTACGAGCGCGGCGACGGCCGCGCGTCTGGGCGCGACGGTCCGGCTTCGGACCGGTCCGTGTTTGCTGGGCACTGGAACTCCTCGTGATCGGGGCGCGTGTGTCGGGGCTGAAAGCGATATCAGAGCACAAAGTTGCCCACATCCGACACGAATGTTCGTTCAGGTTCTAGCACTCGGCGGGCGAAATGGGCAGAGGCTGAACGAACCGCAGGTTGCAATTGGGAAACTATGTCCGAAATGGCGGGGATGTGCCAGGCCGGGGGAAGGGTTCCGTCAGGAGTGGTCCGGCCGCGGTGCTCGACGCGGCCGGCAGCGGGCGCTCCCGAGGGGCGTCCGGAGCGGGACGGCTCAGGCCGTTCCCGTGCGCTTGCCGGCGAGCCAGTCCCGGCCTGCCTCCGCCTCGGTCTCCAGGGTCGTGCGTACCGCGCTGACCGCCGCTTCCTCGATCACCGCGCCGAACAGGGGCACGGTCGCTCGTACGTCGCCCGCATAGGTGAGCCGCGTCCCGCCGTCGGGCAGAGCGGTCAGGGCGGCCGTGGCGGTGACTCGCACCGGTGCCCCCATGATCTCGACGGCCACCGTGCCGGTGCGCCGGCCCTCCGCCGCTGCCTCCCAGGCCTCTGCCTGGCGGATCTCGAGGTGCGCGCCCACGAACGGACGGGCCTGCGTCGGGATGATGTCGGTCGGGAGAGTCCGCCGGACGACCACGGTGAAACCGTCGGCAGCGTTACCGGTGACGTCGGCCTGCTCGACCGCGCCGTTCACGGATCCGGTGGAGCGCTGGGCACGCCACCGCACGAACGACTCGTCGGCGAGCATCGCGGAGACGTCGTCGATGTTCGCGGGGAACGTCAGGTCCACTGTCAGGTGCACGGGCTTTCCTCCTCGCGCCGACGGAGCATGCCGGTGGTGGAACTCTAACTGACGCGTTTACGCGTCCGATCCGGCGGGGTGGCGTCCCGGCCGTGGGTACGCGCTGTGCGCGCAACGGGTAACGGGTGGTTCCGCATAGGCTGGGCGCGTGTCTGCGATGAGTGACCTGATCCTTGAGCACGCCGACCTCGAGCCGGCCGATGTGGAGTGGCTGCATCTGCTTGTCGGTGACTGGCAGGTGGTCTCGGACCTGGCGTTCGCGGACCTCGTGCTGTGGCTGCCCACCGACGACGGCCGGTTCGTCGCGGTCGCGCAGTGTCGTCCCTCGACGGGAGCGACGGTGCACTACGACGACATCGTGGGCTCCTTCGCGCCAGAGGGGCAGCGTCCGCAGCTCGCCAAGGCGATGGCCGAGGCCAAGGCGCAGCGCGCCAGGGAACCGCGCTGGTTCGGCGCCTACGCGGTGCGGGAGGAGGCGATCCCCGTGGTGCACAAGGACACGGCCGTCGCCGTGATCGCGCGGCAGACCAATCTCGGCTCGGGGCGCACGCCGTCGCGGCTGGAGCTGAACTACGTCGAGGCCGCCGACGACCTCGTCGCGATGATCCCGCGGGGCGAGTTCCCGCTGCCGAACGCGGCGACGGGCTCGCGGCGCGGTGCGCCGCGCGTCGGCGACGGGCTGATCCGCCTCAACTCCGAGGGCGAGGTGCTCTACGCGAGCCCGAACGCCCTGTCGTGCTTTCACCGGCTCGGCGTGATCGGCCCGCTCGTCGGGCAGTCGCTCGTCGAGGTGACGGCGGAGATGGTCGAGCAGCTCAAGCCCGTCGACGAGTCGCTGCCGCTCGTCGTGATGGGCAGGGCGCCCTGGCGCACGGACATCGAGGCGCACGGGGTGTCGCTGTCGCTGCGTGCGATGCCGCTGACCGACCGCGGCCAGCGCATCGGCGCAGTCCTGCTGTGTCGCGACGTGTCGGAGCTGCGCCGGCGCGAGCGGGAGCTCATCACCAAGGACGCGACGATCCGCGAGATCCACCACCGGGTGAAGAACAACCTGCAGACGGTGGCGGCGCTGCTGCGGCTGCAGGCCCGGCGCATGGACGTGCCGGCCGCGAAGGAGGCGCTCGAGGAGGCCATGCGGCGCGTCTCGACGATCGCCCTGGTGCACGAGAGCCTGTCGCAGACCCTGGACGAGCAGGTGGAGCTCGACGACATGGTGGGCAGGGCCCTGCGCCTCACGGCCGACGTCGCCTCGGCGGGCACCTCGGTCCGCACCGTGCGCAACGGCTCGTTCGGGATGGTGCCGGCGCAGGACGCCACGCCGCTCGCCCTGGTGCTCACCGAGCTGGTCACCAACGCGGTGGAGCACGGGTTCGTGGGGCGTGCGGTGGGCACCATCGAGATCGGCGTGGAGCGGCACCAGTCGGACCTGCGGGTGGTGGTGGCCGACGACGGCGTCGGCCTGCCCGAGAACGGTGGTGCCGGCGGGCGGGGCCCTGGCAGCGGACTGGGCACGCAGATCGTGCGCACGCTCGTCACCAACGAGCTCGGCGGGACCATCGAATGGTCGACCCGCGAAGGCGGAGGCACCCAGGTAGAACTGCAGCTCGTGCTCCGCGTAGCGGATTCTGCGCGGTCCTGAGCCGACTGCCTGGACGCCCATCGGCGACATTCGGGCACGTCGATCAGGGTGCCCGGGCACCCGGGCGAAAAGAATGACGCGAGCCGCGCCTGGGCGAAGGGGGAGTGCTCAGGCGCGGCTCGCGGAGAAGGGTGGTGCGGAGGTCAGCCCGCGCGACGAGCGCGCGCAGTGCGGCGCTTGAGCGCACGGCGCTCGTCCTCGCTCATACCGCCCCAGACGCCGGCGTCCTGGCCGGACTCGATAGCCCACTTGAGGCAGGTATCGACGACGTCGCAGCGACGGCACACTGCCTTGGCCTCCTCGATCTGCAGCAGGGCGGGGCCCGTGTTGCCGATCGGGAAGAACAGCTCGGGATCCTCTTCGAGGCATGCTGCGCGGTGGCGCCAGTCCATGGTCACGTACTCCTTGGAAGGAACTACCCGCCGTCCGGCTCGCCAGGTGGGAGCATCGTCGTCGTGCGTCTGGGGCGCACAGGTCTGGTTATGGATCGTTTTTCCGATCCCTGTGCGCCAGGCGGCGACCGACGGGGGTTTGTTCGGGGGTGTGGTGGCTTGCTGCGTCTAGGTTCACACGCTCGTGAACACTCGCACAAGGGGTTACGGGCAAGTTTCTGCGCAGTGAACCCTGAGGTATCCGTCACACTATTGTGAATAGGCCTCTCACCAGTATCCTAGTCCGTCGTGCCAGTACTGGAAGCCTTTTTCGCACGCCGTGTCCCGGCGTTTCTTCGTGCCCTCGTGATCGGCGTCCTGGCCGAGGTGATCGGACTCGTTGCTTTCGCCGTGGTGTTACTTGGCGAACTCCTTACGGGTGGTTCCTCATCGGTCGGGGTGAGCCTCTTTCTGGTTCTCTTCCTCCTGGGTGTTGCCTGGGTTCTTGTGATGTCCGGCCGAGCGCTTCTGGCCGGCCGTCGTTCTGGTCGCGGACCGGTCGTGACCTGGCAGCTCTTCCAGATCATCGGGTCCGTCGCGGCGATCGGCGGCGGCACCGGGATCGCCGTCGCGGGCGGCTGGGCGGCGCTCGTGATCGCCGTCGCCGTGGGTGCTCTGCTCATGACGCCCTCCGTCACGGCGGCGACGTCGGGGACCGGCTCCGAGGACTGACTCCGGCCTCCAGCACCTGGCAGAGCACCGGATCGCCCCGGCCGCACCACGCGGCCCGACCCGGTGGGCCGCCCGAGCCGGCGAGCGTGACCGGCGCCCCGAGCACGACGTCGGCCGCCCGGTCGGTGCCGAGCAGGACCAGCTGGGGCCCCACCCGCGATGCCAGGCCACCCATCGACGGGCTGTCGGCCGACAGCGCGAACGCGACCGCCGACCGCAGCGCGGAGGGTGGCACGGTCCCGCGCACGTCCTCGACCCCGTCGACGAGCACCAGGGTGCGGGCGGTCGCGCCGGCCTCGGCGAGCAGCCGGGCCACTGCCCCGGCGTCGTCCGGACGGGCCGTCCCGCAGTAGCCGGGGTGGTGCGCCAGGGGCGCGAGCGCTCCGGCGTCGCGGGCGATCCCGTGCACCGTCCAGCCGAGCCGGAGCGCGGCCAGCGCGACTGTGACCAGCGCGGTGGTGCGTCCGGAGCGGGCCCGTCCGACGACCGCGAGGTGACCGTCGCCCGGGTTCCACGTGACCGTCGTACGGCGTTGCCGCTCCGGGTCGTCGCCCAGGGCGAGGGCGAGCCCGGCCCGGTCCCGCCGGGTGGCCGGCGGCAGGTCCGCGACGGTGACCCTCGGGGGAAGCTGCGGGAGCCACGGGGGAGCCCCCGGTTCGTGCCCCAGCGCACCCGCCGCGCGACGGGCTGCGTCGACCACCAGGGTTGCGACGTCGGGCGGCCCGGGAGCGAGCGGGGCGCCCGGTGCGTGACCACGGGGTCCGGTTGTGGTGGGCGTCGCCGCGGGGCGGTCGCCGGCACAGGGGTTCGCCGGCCAGGCCGGCGCGCGGCGTACCGGTGGCAGCTCGGCCTCGGGCGGCGCCGTGGCGTGCGCACACTGCAACGGCACGGGCGGCGCCGAACCCAGGCGCAGCACCGCTCGGCCCGGTGCCGTGACGGGGATGCGCGCGGCGGCGGGGTCGTCGAGCACGTCGCGCGACTCCAGCGGATCCGTCACGCGGAGCGCGAGGCGCGCGCTGACATTCGCGCGCAGGTCAGGCCCGACGGCTCCGCCGGGGCGCTGCGTGGCGGGCACGAGATGCACACCGAGCGACCGCCCCTGCGCTGCGACCCGCAGGAGGCCAGGCAGGAACTCGGGCAGGTCGTCGGCCAGGGCACGGAACTCGTCGATCACCACCACGAGCCGGGGGAGCGTTCCGGCCGGCAGCATGGCGACGTCGGGCACGGCGTGGGCGACGAGGACCCGTTCGCGGCGCCGCAGCTCCGCCCGCAGCCCGGCGAGCGCCCGCGCGGCGAGCCCTGGTTCGAGGTCGGTGACCTGGCCCACCACGTGCGGCAGGCCGGAGCAGGCGCCGCCGAGGCTCGCACCGCCCTTGAAGTCCACCAGGACGAGGGCCAGGTCGGCGGGGGAACGGGTCAGCGCGAGCCCGAGCACGAGCGTCTGCAGCAGCTCTGACTTCCCCGACCCGGTGGTGCCCGCGACGAGCAGGTGCGGCCCGTCGCGGACCAGGTCGAGGCACACGGCTGCGCCGCCCGCTCCGATGCCCAGCGGCACCGTCCAGCCCGCGGAGCGGGACCACCGCGCCGCGAGCGACCGTGGCTCGGGTACCTCGGTGAGGCCGTGGACCCTGGTCAGGGGGACGACGCCGGGGAGCTGGGCGCCGTCGGCCTCCCCGGCGGCGGTCCGACCGAGCCGGGCGGCGCCGGCGAGCAGGCGAGCCAGGTGCTCCGCCCACTCCGTCGTGACGCCGACGAGGGGCACGGTGCGCGCGGCTCCGTCGGGCCCGGTGAGTCGGACGCGACGGGCGTCGAGCACGCGCACGACCGCGCGGCACCCGGGCGGGACCGCCCCGACGGACACCACGAGGTCGACGGCGGGCGGGGCGCCAGGCAGAGCGCCGGACCGGGGGCCTGCCGTGCTGTCCAGCACCAGGACGAGCGGGCCGCCCCCGGGCAGCCAGCGCACCCAGGACCAGCCCGCTGTCCCGTCGCCGACCTGCACGGTCGCGCCGCGGGCCGCGCGCCCGGCGACGAGCGCGCGGGCGACCGAGCGGGCGAGGTCGCCCGGCCCGACGACGGCGACGGAACCGTCCTGCAGCAGCTGATCCCAGGGGTCGTCGGGCGCTGTCGGCAGGAGGTGCATGCCCGCGGCCGAGGTGGTGCCGGAGGCGCACGGCGAGCCAGGAGCACGTGCGGCGGCGTGGGCCTCCCGCGCCGCCGCCCAGGCGCCCGGCGAGACGTGGAGCGCGGCATGCGCGAAGGCCAGGAGCCTGCTCGGCCCCGGCAGCCCGCGCGACCGGTCCCGCGGGGTGCCGGTGGGCGTCGCCCGCTGCAGGGCGGCGCGGAGCTGTGGGAGTGCCACAACCAGGCCTACCAGCGCGAACACCGCGAGGAGCGGTTGACGCAGAGCAGCGGCGAGGGCAAGTGAGGCGGCAGCGGGGAGCAGCGTGAACATCCAGTGGACCCCGCCGGGCGGGGCCACGGGGCGCGGAGCGAGCCACGCCGCTGGACCGCGTGTCCTGCGGATCGCGAGGCGCCCGCCCGGCCGCAGCCGGGCCCAGGTGCGGAGCGCGCCCAGGGGCCCGTCGGCGCCCACCGTCGCTCCGGCGTCCGGCCCGGTGACCCGGGTGACGAGCCAGGGTCGGGCGGCCACGGACCGGAGGCCGGGGCCGGGTGCTGGTTCGGCCACCGCCTGGCCGGGCCGTCGCACCCGGAGGACGGCGCCGGGCAGCAGGGGGCGTTCGCCGACCACCCCGTCGTCGGCCACGGCCGCGCCATCGACGGTGAGCGCGGCGTACCGGAGCTCGGGGCGCCGGGTGAGCGTCGCGAGGGGTGCACGCAGGTCGCCCAGGCGGGTGCCCGGGCGGAGGAGCACGTCCTCGCCGGGGTGCAGGGTCACGCGCACGGCGCCGTCGGACGACGGGGGTCGGGTCATGTACCCAGCCTCGTCGCGTACCGCTCCGGAGCGGGGCCGGCGCCGGGGTTCCTGTGCACGATCCGGCCTTCCACAGGCCGGCCGTCGTGCTCCGCGCGGCACAACCCCTGAGGGTGTGCCCCTACTCCGGGCCATCGGACGTACGACCAGGGGATGACGCCGCCCGGGAAGGATCAGGCTGACACCCGATGTCCAGACGTCACCCGGCTCCGTAAGTTCGTTTCTGCCGGCCGTACCGGGGGTCAACCCCGGGAACGCCGGACCACTTTTCAGGACTCAGCAGCATCGACTCGAGGAGCAATCTCGTGGACACCACCGTGTACGTCCCGGCGGACCAGCCGGCCCCGGCGCCGGGCGCAGCCGCCCGCGCCGTACGGGCCCGGAGCCTGACGAAGACGTACGGCAAGGGTGAGGCCACCGTGCGGGCGTTGGACGGTGTGGACGTCGACTTCGAGCAGGGCCGGTTCACCGCGATCATGGGCCCGTCCGGATCCGGCAAGTCGACCCTGATGCACCTCCTGGCC